>JAIOYR010000045.1 GCA_021740995.1 Taibaiella sp. | reverse complement strand
CTTGACCCAAAGACTGTCCGTCCTGTAGCTGTTCTTCCTTATATACCCCTACTGACACGTGATACTGAAGTATATCCGCCAGGTCTTCTTTCTTTTCGGGTTTCAAGAGTCCATCAACTGTACCTGCTGGCAGAAGGTCGAAAGCAGCATTTGTTGGCGCAAAAACAGTAAACGGCCCTGTGTTGCTTAGCACATCGACCAACTCTGCAGCCTTAACTGCTGCCACCAAAGTAGTATGATCTTTGCTTCCGACCGCGATCTGAACAACATTCTTTTGCGAGGCATCATCCTGTACGCCCGATTGGCCTGTTGCAGTTTCTTGCGTTGCCTCAGTGCCTGTAGTTGTTCCTTCACTAGTTGTGGTTTCATTACCGCAAGCTGTTAGCAAGACACAAAAAGCAAACATGAGCGGAACTGTAAATTTTTTCATAAAAGGAATTGAAGTGTTAATAATAGTGTATAACATAAAAGTACCTTAGTAGGGTTCTCTTATTTATGACTGGAATCATATTGTGGAATTTTATTTTACGGCTAATCTGACAATCATTTCCTGTTATGACTTTGCACATATTGTACCATTATTCGCTGTCGTTACTTTGCTTTCTAACAAAAAAATTGAACGAATATGAACATTGAAACACTTACGGACGACGTAACAACAATAGGACACATAGTTGCAAGAAATTACAGAACGGCAGATGTATTTAAGAAGTATGGTATTGATTTTTGTTGTAAAGGTGGCAGGCTTTTGGAGGAGGTTTGCAAAGAGAAAAATTTGAACTTGGCCACCATTGAAAATGAACTTATTGAGAAAATGGCCGTTGTAACTCCTGTCATTGAAGATGTATATCAGTCTATGCAACTAGATGAACTTACTACCCATATCGAAAATGTGCATCACAAATATGTGAGAGACAATATTACTGTTTTGATGGGCTATCTTCATAAAATCAACAGTGTCCATGGCCCGAAGCATCCAGAGTTGAATGAGATTTATCAGCTTTTCGAGGATTGTGGGCAGGAGCTAATGCAACACATGATAAAAGAAGAAACGATACTCTTTCCAGCTATCAGGAAAATAGTTTCGGCAACAAAGAATGGCACGAAAAATATCAAACCCTTTTTCTTTGGGTCATTATCAAACCCTATAGGCATGATGGAAAATGAGCATACTAAGGAAGGCGAACGCTTTTTCAAAATTGCAGAATTATCCAGTGGTTTTACTGCTCCAGAGGATGGATGCGCTACTTACTTGGTTGCATTTCAAAAACTCAAGGAGTTTCAAAATGACCTATTTCAGCACATTCATCTTGAAAACAACATCCTTTTTCCCAGGGCATTGAAAATGGAAGAGGCTCTGTCAAGGGATTGAAAATACCGTCATGAAACTCGATAAGGCAACCAAAGCATTGATGTTCTGAATATTCATAAAACAACCTCAGCGAGTAAAAAAAAGCGTTAAAAATGTCATATGCAAGGCACTCTGTTGATTTGCATAAAAAGTAAATATATTTTGGACATAGGCTTCACTTATTAACCTGCGTCACATAAATTAGATTCTACTAAATGCAGGTTTTTCTAGATACCCAGTCTCTTTGCCACCTTATAAATTTCAACCAAATCATCCCATATTTGGTTCGACATTTCCCCTGTCGAGCCTACCAAAGAGGGAACATGCAATGCAAATTGCAGTTCCCTCTTTTCTTTTCCCCCTGAAACCCTTGCCAGTCGTGCGAAGTAGCGGAATGCTTCATTTATCTTTGGGGTTCAACACTGGTCTTCTTCTTGTTGAAAAAATAAACGTTATATATTTTGAAATATTAAGTTATGAATATTGTATTTGATATCAAGCTGCTCCTCTGCCTGCTCCTACCGTATCCCGGTACATTTGAGGTGATACATCCGCATTTACTTTGAAAAATCTGCTGAAATAGTATTCGTCTTCGTACCCAAGTTCATACGCAATTTCCTTTACTGTTTTGTTTGTGAGATATAACTCTCTTTTTGCCTCAATAATAATTCGCTCATTTATTATGCTTGAGAGTGTTTTATTGAAATGTGATTTTGTGATTTTAGCTAATGTCTTTGGTGTTACAAATAGCAATTCAGCATAATCAGCAGGGGCGTGCTTCTTTTTAAAGTTGACTTCTATAGCGTCCTTAAGCTTTTGTAAAATAAACGGCTCGTTCTGGCCAGTATGTATTTCCATTCCTTCAGGTTGTTGTTGTGCCTTTAATCGGGAAACGGTTATAAGAAATATCTTTAGATAAGCAATTAGTAACTCATACTGTGCCAATTCCGGCTTTTGCATTTCAGTTCTCATTTGCTCCAATACCATATTTATAGTGCTTTCCGAATGTTTATCAATTGTTACGAACGGGGGTTGATAAATATTATTAAACAAAACACCATTGCAGGCAACTTCTTGTTGATGTTTGTGGATACAGAAAAAATCAGGGTGAAAATTCAATGCAATACCTTCAATTTTCCCGTCGGCTGTGAGCATAAACGGCTGATATGGTGCAAAGGCAAAAAGACAGTTCTCCGCAAACCTATGTTCACCAAAATCAACTTTTGCTTTACCTGAGCCACTCTTCACCCAAATAAGTGAATAGTAATTAAAACGTTGGATATGATCGAAATGCTCATTGTCTTCGAATGAGAAGAGCTTGAATGCCAGGTTGCCATTTTGCTGATCTACAAGTGTAAGTGCATTTGGGAGATTAAACATCTGTTTTCTATTTATGACTTGCCGGAATTATCATTTGCAATATATCTCTTAAAAATGATAGTAGCTATATGACCACCAAAACCAAACGTATTGCTCATAGCATAGTGGATTTCACCAAGTTGCGATCCCCCTAAAGTAAAGTTGAATTTATCTGCGAATTCATGGCTGATTGTTGTTGTATTGGCCGTAGGTGGAACAACTCCATTCCGAATAGCCAGGACGCTAATTATTGCTTCCACAGCTCCGGCAGCACCCAGTAAATGCCCAGTCATTGATTTGGTAGCGCTCACATGTAAATCAGGACGTGTTCCAAAGACCCGCGACATTGCATTCAGTTCACTTTCATCACCTATATGGGTAGACGTAGCATGTGCGTTTACATAGTCGATATCGTCAGGCGATAGATCTGCATCGGCCAGTGCGTCCAACATACCCAGATAAGCGCCTTCTCCATCAGGATGTGTGCCGGTGAGATGGTATGCGTCCGCAGCCATCCCTACTCCAACAACCTCAGCAACAATATTTGCACCTCTGCCTAATGCCGATTCCAAGCTCTCCAGAACAACTGCTCCTGCTCCTTCACCAATCACAAAACCATCCCTTTCTTTGTCAAATGGGCGCGATGCGCCTGCTGGGTTTGCATTGTTAGTAGATAATGCTTTGGAGGCTATAAATCCACCAACCCCGCTTTCGTTAATTGGTGCTTCCGACCCTCCGGAGATTATTATGTCGGCTTTTCCAAGTCTGATATAGGTAATTGCGTCAATAATGGCATTGTTGGAAGAAGCACAGGCAGAAACTACCGAGAAGTTCAAACCTCTCAAACCATGTCTGATTGAGATTACGCCCGACGGTATGTCTGCTATTATTTTGGGAATAAAATATGGATTAAAACGAGGTATTCGATTCCCGCTTACAAATTCTGCCACTTGATCCTGAAAAGTCTGTATACCTCCGTTTCCCGAACCCCAGATAACACCAATCCTATTTCGGTTCAATTTTGCGAAATCGAGGTTTGCATTTTGTATAGCTTCATCTGATGCTGCTACGGCATACTGGGTAAACAAATCATATTTTCGCGCTTCGTTTTTCTCAAAATAGATCTGCGGATCAAACCCTTTAACCTCTGCTGCTATTTTGGTCTTGAAATGGGTTGCGTCGAACCGGGTAATTAACCCAACACCGCTTTTCCCTGCAATGATGCTTTCCCAAAACTCCGTAACATTGTTACCCAATGGGGTAACTGCCCCCATCCCGGTTACTACTACTCTTTTAAGCTCTTTGACCATGATTCATTTCATTTACAAGCACAGCGGTGATTTCAGACCTGCATCGATTCAGCTTTTTAATTTTAACTTCAGTTCTGCAATTTGGTTCTGCAGTTCATCAATTCGATTCATTTGATTAGCAAACAACTCCATTATTTCACCCTCTGTGTATCTGGTAGTGATGTGTTTCGGACAATTCCAATCATAAGCTTCTACTTGCAAAACCATCATACGTTCAGGGCGAAACTTATAATTTTCGAGATCAAGAAGCTTAAATAACTGAAGTTCGTCTTTTAGTTCTGCAATTCTGGCCCTGGCATATATCTTTAATCTGGTCTTTGCGGGATAGTCGACCATTATCAGTGAGACATTGTTATTAGTTGCCAGATTGCCAACAGTAATGAATTGCATATTGCCTTTAAAATCTATAAACCCAAGGTTCTTTGCATCAAGCACTTTAATAAATCCTTTGGGGCCTCCCCGGTGCTGAATATATGGGAATCCATTTTCTCCTATTGATGCCATATAAAAGCTGTCGCGTTGCGAGATAAATTCCGCTTCGCTTTCAGTGAGCCCATCCTGCCATGTATCCCGCTCCATTCGGGCATAACTTGCCCTGCTACCCATTTTCTCCTGCAATTTCCGCACCTCGGGAGTGAAGGCTATTTCTGCGAAATTCTTTGCCATAGTTTATTTAATTATTCTGTCGGCTTCAGCAATTTCAACGTCATTGATGCTTGCATATCGCTTCGCCATATATCCATCCTCATCGAACTCCCAATTCTCATTACCATATGCGCGAAACCATTTTCCCTCGGTATTTTGATATTCGTACTCAAATCTTACAGCTATCCGGTTATCGGTATGCGCCCAATATTCCTTTTTGAGCCTGTAGTTGAGTTCGCGTTGCCACTTTTCAGTTAAGAACTTTATTATCTCTTCGCTGCCGTTAATAAAACTACCCCTGTTTCGCCACTCACTATTTGCAGTATACGCCTTAGAAACTCGTTCAGGGTCTTTGCTATTCCAGGCATCTTCAGCCATTTGTATCTTCCGGATTGCTGTTTCCCTCGTAAATGGAGGTAGCGGGTGTCGTGGTTCCATATTTTTAGATTTAGGTATTAATTAAGAGTTACAATCTGTGCAAGCCAAATTTGCTCTTACAAGCAGTTGTTTTATTTCTGCTTCAAGTGAAATTTGCTTGTCTTTCGCGTACCACAAATGCAGATCGTTGGCGTATGTAGGTGCTGTTTCCGGATTGCTTTTCAAATGCACTACGAGTTTTTGCGCGGGGGTGGGTCTTGGACCCCAAATGCCAGTGACGTTAAAATGTTCGTCCAATTGCACCAGTTTAGGAATAGAGCGTGATTTATTCGTAAGATACATATCCATTAACTCCGGGTTTTGGTCTCGATATACCAATTTCAATTCGATTTTCCCTTCGCTCATTTCTGCGATTTGATTAAATACTGGCAAAGCCTGTGAGGCATCGCCACACCAATGTTCTGTAAGTACTAACCAATATGTTTTATGCTTTAGCCATTTGAGTTGATTTGAGATTATCTCAGACAAGTGGTAGGTCTTTTCAACTCTACTCATCCTATGTTGGTTTAGGTTTATGTATTCTTTTATTTTAGAATCGGGATTTGCACTCCTGTCATCTTCCATATGCGCTTTGTAGGTATCGTAGCTGATTCCATTATTAAGATACGCTGCATAGTCCGATTTTGTTATTCTCGATGTCAAATTATCTGGTGTCATAACTACTGATTCGTTTTGAGTTTGTGGATACAAAGGTCGCAACTATATCTGCTATAAAGAATGGATATTTAGCTAAAAAGCATGGACAAATTTCCGGGCGTTTGCTCTGGTAAGCGTAAAAGCCGGGATGTATCCCGGCTTTTACGTTAGATCCGGCTACGATATAGTAACGGCCAATGGAAAGTCGACGGGAACTTTTGTAAGATTATGGATGTAATTCATGGCAGTTTTATCGCTTATCTGCAATATCAGATCCATCAGGTTTTCGTTGGTATAACCTTGATTGTAAAATGCTTCTACCAGATTGCTATCGGCATATCCGCGGTTTTTTACTATACTCTCCGCAAGCCCCACCAGTGCGTTGAGCTTTTGGATGGACGAACCACCTCTCCGAATTTCCAACAGTTGTTCGTCCGTAAAGCCATTCATTTTGCCTATTGCGGTATGTGCACTTTGACAATAGATACAACCATTTACCTGACTTACGATGAGGTTAACGGCCTCCTTCTCTTTGTTTGAAAGCGAGGTCTTTGCATTTTGGTAGTCCAGGTATCTCGACAAACCATTGTTGGAATATGCAATGGTGGCATAGAGGTTCGGTACGAATCCCAAAGCTTTATTGAGATTGTCGAAAATTGTTTGATTAACCGGAGATACCTGATCCTTTGTTGGCACTGCGAAATTTCTCATTTTTTTGTTTTTTGTTTTCGTTTTGTCGTTATTGACCATGCAAAGGTGCGGCAACCTTAATCCCCGGAAAATGGAGAATAGGCACATTCAGATGGACAATTTTCAGCGAAATTCAGATTGGGACTAATTAGACCATACACGAAGTTTTAAGTTCATCAACCTCTATTACTCAACTTATTTGCAACCACATAAATTTTCACCAAATCATCCCATATTTTGTTCGACATTTCCCCTGTCGAGCCTACTCAATCCCATCAGATTTTATTTGGTGGGATTTTTGTTTGGGTTCGATGTTTTCTGCTTTTCCTGTTCTGTTGTTTTCTTGTTTTGTAACTGGCTTTTATTTTAGTGAATTTTGAGGTCAATGTCATTGTGCCTATGCTACTTATGATAATTACAAATTCTGAATTGTAAATTGAGTATTGTATCTTTCAATTAAGTTTTGTCACGCCGAACGGATGTGTGTTTGACAGACAACCAAGTAAGTACTCAAATGTTGAAACAGTTTTAAATGGAAACAAATCCACTAATAGAATATTTCAATCTTATTCTTCCGTTAAGCGATGAAGAGGCTGCATTTGTCCAGAAAGTTTACAAAGAAAGAAGAATTAAAAAAAGGCAATTTATTCTTCAGGAAGGTGATGTGTGCAGGCATGGCACGTTCGTTGTAGAAGGGTGTTTTCGAATGTACCTGGTCGATACTAATGGTAAAGAACACAACCTACAGTTTGCAGTAGAGAATTGGTGGGTAGGTGATGTCGGCAGTTTTTTTGCTGATCAACCCAGTAAACTTTTCGTGGAGGCAATCGAAAACTCAGTTATTTTGCAAATTAATAAGCAAGATCAATTGAAAATGTTTGTTGAATATCCAAAATTCAACCGGATTTTTAGGGTGTTGTCCGAAAATGCAATGGTTGGGTTACAACGCAGGGTACTGCAAAATATAAGCTCTACTGCTGAAGAACGATATATGGACTTTGTAGAGCGGTATCCTCAATTTTTTAATCGTATTTCCAACGTTCAAATAGCATCCTACCTTGGTGTAACCCCCGAATTTCTTAGTAAAATCAGAAATAGGATGACAAAATCTTAATCTACATTAAGACTCTTTCTTATCCTACTTCATTGGTGCGTCTGTTTATTAGTCAGACATTTGTGTCATTATAAACACTTAAAAACAAACTGAGATGGAAAAGAAAATTATTGCAGTTGTAGGTGCAACAGGATTACAAGGTAGTGGAGTTGTAGACTCTTTGTATAAAGACGGGACTTTCCAGGTGAGAGCTATTACAAGAAATCCGGAAAAGTACAGTGGTAATGCCGATGAGGTTGTAAAAGGAGACCTCACGGACTTGACTTCATTAACCGAAGCTTTTAAAAACGCAAATGGTGTATTTGTAGTAACAAATTTTTGGGAGGGTGCAGACGAAGTCGCTCAAGGCAAGATTGCTATTCAGGCAGCTAAACTCGCTGGGGTAAATCACTTTATTTGGTCGACCCTTCCCAATGTAGAAGAAATTAGTGGCGGCGCTTTTGAGGTACCACATTTTACCGGAAAAGCAAAAGTGGATAGCTTGATAAAAGATGCAGGGTTTGAAAACTACACATTCGTTCGTCCTCCCTTTTATTTCCAAAATTTCACCGGTCAGTTACGGGCACTACCCCAACAGGATGGTTCGACAGGGTGGACGCTACCAATTGATCCAACTAAAAAAGTAATACACATGGCAGATATCCATGATTTAGGAAAAGTAGTGGCAGGTGCATTTTTAAATCCTGAAAAGGTTGGTAAAGGTAGCTACCTTTCACTAGCTACAGAGCTAAACAGTTACAATGATATTCTTGCCGCTTTTAGGGCAAATGGTAAAGAGTATAGTTTCACGCAAGTACCCGGAAATGTGTTTTCAACGTTCTTTGAAGGAGCAAAGGAAATATCGGAGATGATGGCATATTTTGAAACCTACTCGTATATGGGCCCAAACTCGGAAACCCAAATACAGCACGCTAAAGAAATTGCGACAGAGCGTTTTACGTCTCTAAACGAATGGATACAACAAAATAATTAAGACATGAAATATTTAGTATTGGCAGCCGTAATATTTGCTACGCTAGCATCTTGTGCCCAAAATGAAACAAATAGTAATAATCAGACAGAAACTGCAATACAAACAAAAAATACTGATAACATGGAAAAGGAAGAAAAGAAAAAAATAGAAGGACTATTAAGCACATACCAAACGTGTTTAAATACCTCTAATGCAAAACTTGCCCAAAGCCTTTACACAAAAGACGGGGTATTTATGCCAACTGAAGCCCCATCCGGGATAGGAGCAGAAGGCATTCTGAAATCTTATGAATTTGTATTCGCTCAAATCCAACTCAATATTGAATTCCAAATAGAAGAAATTCAGGTAGAGGGGAATATGGCATTCGCTATAACCAGTTCAAAAGGGACGGTTAAAATTCACGCAAATGGAATGGAGGTACCCGAAGCAAACAGAGAGCTTTTCGTATTCGAAAAAGTAGAAGGAGAATGGAAAATAGCCAGATATATGTTCAACAAAACTGAACCAAAGGGATAATAACGTGCGTAACAATATGCAAAAAGTGGCGTAAGTAGACTTCCAATGATGTTATATTTAAATCCACATAAAATATTTAATTTCTTAGTAATATTATAATCTTTATCAAATCCTAATAGATTTTGTTCGACATTTTCCCTGTCCTCGCTACAAAAAGACATCCAAATGGATGTCTTTTTTGCTTTTGATGATTTTGTGCCTGTGCTACTACTGCAATAACCACACTACCGAAAATTCCTGCCTCCGTGAAAAATATCGCCCTGTACCATCTTGCTTTGTACCCTTTGGTCCTTAGTAGCATAATTTTCATCCACTTTTTCATCTGCCCTAGATAAAGTCGATAATCCAGGATTGGGTTGGGCAGAATCGGAAAGCTTTTGGAGTAAACCGGACATATTGAAACACCGCTTTACTACTACATGCGTTACTTCGCCTTCCCGCTGTAGCTTTCCTTCTACCATCAGCAGCTTCGATTGCAGTATCTCTTTCCGGTATTGGTCAAACAGCTTTTTAAAGATAACGAGGTTGGCTGTTCCTTTCTCATCCTCAATGGTGATAAAGCAGATGCCGTTTGCCGTACCCGGTCGTTGCCTTACCAGCACCATTCCAGCCACCTTTATAAATGTTCCATCCGGCCACAGGTTTAGCTCATTAGTGGGCAGGATACTCAACTGAAATAGTTTATCTCTTACAAAACTTACCGGATGGGCTTTTAGCGACAATGACATTGCGCCATAGTCCTGTACCACATGCTCAGACAATGTCATTGGGGGAAGTTGTATATCCTGCTCAGTTACACTTTCAGATGACTGGCCTGTAAACATACCAGTAGGGCGGTCGCTGAGTGCAGATACCTCCCAAAGTGCCTGCCGCCTGTCGAGACCAATAGACCTGAACGCATCTGCATCTGCCAACCTTTCCAATACCGCAATTGGCACACCTGCATCTTTCAACGAGGTGATATTTAAATAATGGCTGGTTCGGGCTGTTACCAGTATCGCCATATCATCTTCACTCAAACCTTTCACCTGCCTGAAACCCAAACGGATAGGACAATACTTGCCTGTCCTTTCATCAAGCGTATTGTCCCAGAAGGAATAATTAATATCTACCGGCAATATCTCCACTCCATGTTTCCGGGCATCAATAACAATCTGTGACGGCTGATAGAATCCCATAGGCATACTATTGAGTAGCGCTGCCGCAAAAACATCGGGATAGTAGCACTTGACCCAGCAAGATACATATACCAGCAGCGCAAAACTAGCCGCATGGCTTTCAGGAAAACCGTAACTACCAAAGCCTTCAAGTTGTTTGAATACCCTGTTCGCAAACTCCTCTTCGTAGCCTCTGGCCATCATGCCGCTTACCAGCTTTTTATGCCAGTCGCTTACCTTGCCTTTCGCCTTAAAGGTCGCCATGCTTCGGCGCAATCCATCGGCCTCTGCCGGGGTAAATCCGGCGGCTACTATAGCTATCTCCATCGCCTGCTCCTGAAAAAGAGGCACACCCTTTGTTCTGCCCAATATTTCCTCCAGTTCCGGCTTCGGATATACTATTGGTTCTTTGCCATCTCTGCGGCGCAGGTAGGGATGCACCATATCGCCCTGTATAGGTCCGGGTCTTACTATTGCCACTTCTATTACCAGATCATAAAACGTTCTTGGCTTTAGTCTGGGCAACATAGACATTTGCGCCCGGCTCTCGATTTGAAATACACCTATTGTATCTGCCCGGCATATCATATCATATACTGCGGGGTCATCTTTCTCGTTCACTTTTGCCAATGTAAGGTCTAGCCCGTAATGCTGCTTTGCCAGGTCAAAAGCCTTTCTGATACAAGTAAGCATACCAAGTGCCAATACATCTACTTTTAGGAAACCCAATGCTTCTATGTCATCCTTATTCCACTCTATACAGGTACGGTTTTCCATACGTGCATTCATTACAGGGCATAGGTCAGACAGCTTACCCTGCGTTATCACAAAGCCGCCTGTATGCTGCCCCAATTGCCTCGGGAAGCTTATGTATTGCTGTGTAAGCCGTAGCACTTTCATCAGGTGCTGGTCATTTGGGTTAAACCCATCTGATGTTACTTTTTTACCCTCAAACCACTCTGAGGTAAACTCCCACGAAGAATTAGATAGACGGTTGATAGCATCTACCGAAAGGCCCATCGCTTTTGCTACATCACGCACTGCCCCCTTGTAGTGAAGCTGGGTAACTGTGGCTACTATAGCGGCACGGTCTCGTCCATACTTCTGATAGATGTACTGTATCACTTCTTCCCTCCGTTCATGCTCAAAGTCTACATCTATATCCGGCGGCTCATTGCGGGCATCAGACATAAAACGGGCAAACAGCAGCTTGAATTTAGCAGGATTGACAGAAGTAATACCAAGGCAATAACACACAACCGAATTGGCAGCAGATCCACGCCCTTGGCACAAGATATCCCGGCTCCTGGCAAACTTCACGAAATCATAAACGGTCAAAAAATAGGCGGCATAATTTTTACGTTCTATAAAGTCCAGTTCATACCTGATGGTGGTTTGTATATTTTCCGGAATTCCTTCAGGAAACCGTTCGTTTGCTCCTTGCCAGGTCAGGTAGATAAGTTCCTCGTGTGGGCTACGACCTTCACTCGTTATTTCTTCAGGATATTCGTATTTCAATTCACTCAGGCAGAACCTGCAGGCTTTTGCTATTTCTTGTGTCCGTGCTATGGCATCCGGGTATTGCCTGAACAGGCGCTGCATTTCATTAATGGGTTTCAGGTATCGTTCTGCATTCTGGTACAGCCGGAATCCTGCATTGTAAATGGTACATTTTTCACGTACACAGGTAAGTATGTCCTGCAATTCTCTGCGCTCTCTGTTGTGATAATGCACGTCATTGTTGGCTACCAAAGGTATTTTCAGCTTTTCAGATATTTCGGCTAGCCGGTAAAGCACCTTGCTGTCGTTGGCTCTATAGGAGCGTACAGCACCCAGATAAAGGTCGCCACCCAGTGCCAATTTGTATTGCAGCAGCTCTGCAAGAAATTCGGGAGCGAATTCAAAGGATGTGTTCAATGAAGTGGGTGGTATAACAATGAACTTTATGCCCTTTGCATACCGGAATACATCTGCCTTATACAAATGGCACTGACCTTTCTCTGCCCGTATGTTGCCCTCTGTAAGCAATCCGGAAAGCCGTGCATATGCTTCTTTATCTGTAGGGTATGCCAGCAGGCTGGCGCCATCCAGCAAGTCCAGCCTGCAGGCGGGTATAATGCGTATGCCTTTTCCTTTTGCGGCTGAGTAGGCACGCACTATGCCGGCCAGCGTATTCCGGTCTGTTATAGCTATTTCCTTATACCCCAGCGCTATGGCCTGTTCTACCATTTCCTCAGGATGTGAGCCACCCCTAAGAAAGCTGAAATTGGTTGTTACCTGCAATTCTGTATAGCTCATATCTCCATTTTTAAGCAAAAAACCCATGCATAAACCATTTAGGCTCGCCGCTATCATAGCTGCCCAACCTGAACAGCCAATACCTTGCGCCCTGCTCGTCTTCTATACAATAATAATCTCTGTACAACCCCTGCTGCAGCCACCACTCCTGCTCTATCCGCTCGGGCCCGTCTGCTTTCTTTACATGATGCAATACGCCCTTATAGTTGAAAAGCATAGGCGGGTAATCGGGCATGGGTACGGTTACGTCAATTGTTTCGGGCTGCGGCAACAGGTGTATGGGTCTTGGTATATCCGTTCTCCAGCATGTTTCAGACATTTCGGCTAGCGATGATGCTACCTTCAAAGATCGCTCCGGCCAGTAATGCTCATCAGGCAAATAGCGGTGAATACTACCCACGCCTAACTTCCCTGCTATCCTGTCGAGCAATTCGGCTATTGCAGTGCCATTGCCACCTTCTGTAAAATCCCATAAAGCATCCTGTATTACCGATGTATCCTCTACAATAGGTGCTTCTATCGTAAATACCTCTATGCCGAGCGCAGGTGCTATAGTTGCTATTTTCAGTTCAAACAGCTTGAACAAGTGCCTTACATTGCGCGACGATTGGTTGGTGCCTATCTCTATCTGCTGCACATTGCCATCTATACGGTAACATTTGAATATACATTTCCTCACACCCTTGCCTTCTTTTGCCAGCCGCAGGCATAGCTTTTCCAATAGTTGGCTCAGGGCTATCTCTATGCCTTTGGCCGTCCGTATTGGCTCCAGGCTTGGCAACCGCTCCTGATATGGCTCTGCGGGTTGTATCGGCTGTATCACTTCATACTCTTGCCCCAATGCCTGATCCAGCCTCGAGAGCAGGCCTTGACCGAATCGCCTGCGGAGTGCCTTGCGGGGCATAGTTATAAAGCTACTAATCTGGTGCAACCCTAGTTTGTCCAGCCGCTCCAATGTTGATTGCTCCAGCCGTAAAGCGGCGGGCGGCAGTGGCAACAGCACCTCCATTTGGCTGGCCGATGCTACTATGGGTGACACCTGCCCAAAACGGGATACGGCCCACGCAGTACCTACCGTATCTGCAATAGCGGCTCGTACATCGTAACCATAACCTCTAAGCTTAGTTAAAAGCTCCTTTAGGTATGGTCGCTCCCCACCCCACAGATGTGCGCAACCGCTTATATCCAGTATCAGGCCCTCGGGCAGGTCTGTAGCTACCACAGGCGTATAGCGCAGGCACCATTCGGCAAGCGCATTCAATAGCTTTTCAGCCTGCCCTGGCTGGTAATCAAAGACCTGCAAAGTAGGATGAATGGCCCTGCAATCCGCTACTACCATATTCACTTGTATACCTTTTTCCTGTGCGGCTATATTTGCCGCTTTTATCACCATCCGTCCCCGCTCTGGTGCACTCAGCACAAAAGGAATATCCTTCAGTTCCGGCTGGCTGCGCACCATGCGGTCTGTGGTCAGGTGCCGAAACCATATAGCTATAAAACGTTTGCCCATATTATCCTGCTTTACGTTGTAGCATTTCAGAAATAGAGAACGCCTGTGGGGCTATCTGTTTAAAGCCGCCTGCCGACCACTCTATCTGCCATGTGCCGGGTCTGCCATTCCTTACTTTCAGCAGCGCTACATTCCACTTAGGAAATCCCACACCCGGCATCCCGTTCATTTCGCTAGCCAGGTGGCTGATCTTCCAGCGGGTCACACAGGCTACTGTATTTTCTGTTCTTGGGTTGTACCGATGTATAAAGCCGGTTACCCTGCTTTGCTCTACTGCCAGTTGCAGCCGCCTCGATTCTGTAAAACTCAACTCACTCAACTCACCTATAACCACAGACAGTGCATTGCATTTCAATGCTTCCTCTATTGCCCACAATACCTCCTTCTGCTTACATAGATCTATAAAAACAATCCGCTCGGGCGCTATGCCGAACATATTCAATGCAGGTGGGAAAAGGGTTCGTTTGGTGCTTATCCATAGCACCTGTTTGCTTTGCTGCATCAGTTTTCCCACCAGCCCGGCCATAAAGCCATTGGTGGCTGCGGCATTTTCTTTATTGGTGCTTATAAACTCATGTACTGCTCCTAATGGGAAAGTATGCCCGGGGAAAGCCTTGTCAATATCTCCCCATCCTGTATGGAGCTGCTGGCCCGATATACCCTTATGCCTTTGCAGGGAAAGCACTTCCCTTTGCAGTTGTTGGATAATATCGTGTTTTGCCGGTTGCATTGTAAATAAAAATGTTTAGTTTTGTTGCTTATGGCAACAATAAGATGTTTCCAATAATAACAATAGTAAATGATACACACAAAACTTTTTTTCCACAGCAACATCAGATTGCTACGGGAGCGGAAGAAAATGAGCCAGGAAGAGGTCTCTCTGGAGCTTGATTTATCAAGAAATAAACTTCAGGCTTTGGAATCGGGGAAAACAGTCAACCCATCGGCAATGGATATGATAAAATTCTCTGAATACTTCAAAGTGAGCGTTGACAGCCTGTTGAAGGTAGACCTGCTCAAATTAGGAGAACTGAAGCTGAAAGAATTAATGACTGGCAACGATGTGTATATGACCGGTAGCGGCATCAGGGTACTGGCCATAACGGTAGATAAAAACAACAGGGAAAACACCGAATATGTACCTGTAAAAGCCAAAGCAGGCTACAGGGCAGGATATAACGACCCCGAATATATTGCTGCATTGCCAAAGTTCAGCCTGCCCAACCTGCCTAAAACAGGCACTTTCAGGATGTTCCCTACTACTGGTGATTCTATGTTGCCCATACCGGAGAACAGCGATGTAATAGCGCAATACGTACAGGACTGGAAAAACCTGAAACCCAACACCCCATGTATTGTCATCCTCAAAGGCGAACAGGATTTTGTCTTTAAGCTGGTAACCGTGCAGAGCAATAATGAGGTATTGCTAAAATCATTGAACCGCAACTATACTCCCTATACCGTAAATAGCGAGGACATTCTGGAAATATGGAAGTACTACAAGCACCAGACCGGCACATTGCCACAGCCCGAAACAGACTTACAGGAATTGAAAACACTGATATTGGAATTGAAGCGGAATCAAAAAATTGATGCAAAATAGTTAGACTAATTAGGCTAATTATTTAGGGTTATTATAGATTCAAGCAGATCGAAAATTACTCTTCGAACTATTAGTAGACTATTTGAGTTCAACTAATAATATACAGCTATCAATTTTATCATTATTGTTCTCGCCAAATAGTAGTATTGTCACGGTGAGCCGCGCCGAACCGTGACATGCTCGGTTTATGTTTTTTTGCTAAATTGGAATACGGTAATATAGATAGCGGCACATTATAGATGCTCATATCCGCCGCGGCGGACATAAGTTTGAACACTGTGCTCGCTACACTTCATAAAACCATTGCTCTGCGAGAGTTTTGTTGTTGCTGCCATATTATTAAATCAAGCCTTCTCACCGATTTTAGCCAGAACTCAATATCCGCAACGTCTATATGGGCGGTATTTTTGGTATTAGTTTCGTAAATTTGATTTATGAATCATTATCAGTTTTCTGCACAAATAGAACGCGACAGGGAAACGGGAGTTTATGTGGCTTATGTACCTGCTTTGCCCGGTGCGCACACACAAGCTAAAAGCCTCGACCAGCTACAAATTAATCTGAAGGAAGTTATTGAACTATGCCTGGAAGAGCTAAGCGCCGACGAAATTGCAGCATTGCCGGAATTTATTGGCTTTCAGCAAATTGCAGTTGACGTATGAGCAAACTTCCTTTAGTTGATGCCAAAACCCTTGAAAGGATACTTTTAAAGCTTGGCTTTATAATTGTGCGACAGAAAGGTAGTCACAGATTTTACAGACACGATGATGGAAGATATACGACAATACCACATCATGGAAGTGATATCTCGGAAGGCCTTTGATTCGAGAAATATTAAAGCAAATAGAGCTTTCTAATGAGGAATACTTGCGAATCTTAAAGGACATCTAAGCTATCTGCATGATAACCATAGCAAAAGACATTTTACAATATAAGCCTACTTGATACCTAACGTATTTTCACTAAATCTTCAAAGATTTGGTTCGACATTTCCCCTGTTCTTGCTACACAGTATGCGGGAATATCTGAACCTCTCTAAAACACCCCACCCCAATATCCGGATTTCAATTAACTTTAACTTGATTTATGACTACCAGTTATCCAAAAAGCAAATTGAACGTCCTGCTGCTGGAGAACATTAGCGATGAGGCCGTTCAGGAGTTTGTACAAAATGGCTATGAGAACATCACTCACCTCAGGCACGCCCTTACGGAAGAGGAGCTTATAAGCCGTATTGGCAATGTGCATATTCTGGGTATCCGGTCCAAAACCCTTGTAACGGCTCCGGTTCTTGAAGCTGCAAAAAAGCTATTGGCAGTGGGTTGCTTCTGTATCGGCACTGATCAGGTAGATATGATGGAAGCCATGCGCAGAGGCATAGTGGTATTCAATGCACCCTATTCTAATACCCGGTCTGTGGCAGAACTGGTGATTGGTGCCGCTATAATGCTCATACGCCGCATACCCGAAAAGAACAGGCTAATGCACGAAGGTATATGGATGAAAGAAGCCCGTAACAGCCGGGAGCTGCGCGGCAAGACTATGGGCATCATAGGTTATGGAAATATAGGCAGCCAGGTGAGTATATTGGCAGAGTCTATGGGCATGAAAGTGCTTTATTACGACATACAGAAAAAACTTCCCCTTGGCAATGCTACTCAGGCCTCCAGCTTATCGGATTTATTGTCTGTCGCAGATATTATTTCATTGCATACACCCGCAGGTGCCGCCACTCACAATATGATCAATAGCACAACACTCGCCCATTGCAAGAAGGGTGCTATCCTCATCAACTATGCACGGGGTGGCGTGATAGATATGAATGCTGTGAAGCAGGCGCTGGAAACAGGTGATTTATCAGGAGTTGCAATAGATGTGTATGAGCATGAGCCCACAGAGAATGGCGCTGCAATTATCTGTCCGCTACAGCACATGCCCAATGTACTACTGACTCCGCACATAGGCGGCAGCACAGAAGAGGCACAGGTCAACATTGGTCAGGACGTGAGTACTAAATTAATGGCGTATACAGATACCGGCGTCACCTCCGGCTCGTTATCTGTGCCGGAGCTAAGCCTGCCAGTACAGGAAAATACACACCGCATATTACACATACATAAAAATGTACCCGGCGTACTTTCCGCCATCAACACAGAGTTGTCGTTGCACAATATCAATATCTCAGGACAATACCTTAAAACAAAGGATGAGATTGGATACGTGGTACTAGATATCGACAACGGAACCTCTGTTAAGGTCACCGACCTTCTCGGCAAGGTGCAGGGAACCATCAAAGTGCGTGTGCTTTATTAAGACATTAAGGCACAAAGTCAAAATTATACCCATCCACTCCTCCCCTGCTCCACCACACTCCTATTGTCTGGGTGAATATTGGCATACTTTTTGTGGCTTAATAGTGAATTCTGGTTGTTTGAGCGTTTAGTGCAGCTGACTATATAAATAACAAAATATTAATATTAAATTTTTTACGCGCGCAAAAGTGCGCAATTTTTGCGCAAAAATTCAAGCCGGAAATAATGCTATGTAATTGAAAATCAACACCATAAACCCCAAAACTATGAAAATAAAAAAATCTCAACAGCGTGCGCAATTTTACAAAAAACCCCATGCCATCTTCCACCCATTACCGGAATCATAAAGTAACATCTCCAGGACATTTACAACTTACTGAATCATTGTCTTAATCACATTTACTTTTCCGCCGGTTGATAACCTTGTGAAATAGACACCTTTGGCTACATTTTCCAGACTTATGTTTCGAGTGTTGTAGCCTGCGGCAACAGCCCATGCATGTTTCTGTATCACTCTACCGGTTATATCATATACCTCCACCGTCAGCAGCTCGCTGCCACTACTGTGATAGGAAATATTGAAATTGCCTGTTGATGGGTTTGGGTAAAGCAAGCAATGCAAAGGGTCTGGGTTGAGGTTATTCTCCACAGATACTACGCCTGCCATGTGCCTTATAGCAGCATAAGCGTTTATTTTGCCATGCCCCCAGGTGTTGCTGCCTGCAGCAGGTATAGTGCCGGTGTGGATGTCTTTGATAGCTGTGAGCCGCATAATGCTTTTTACAGAATCGGGAGTAAGTGTACTGTTCAGTTGCAGCATCATAGCTATCACACCCGATACCGCCGGCGACGACATAGAAGTACCTGCCGCCATAGCATAAGGGTATACCCTGCCATCTATAGAAGCAGTACTGATAACACCACTGTAGTTGTCGCCGGTGGGGCCATAGCTCGTATCGAAAGAGCTAACACCTGATGCTAATGCAAAACCAGGTCCGGTAATGTCCGGCTTTACACGATTGCCGGGTATGGGGCCTTTGCTAGAAAAAGGAGCTATTCTGCCCACTACTGCCCCTGAGTATCCCAGCGATGCTCCGCTGATGTTGGTAAAATTGCCCTTGCTGGTATATGCCCCTACCGATATGGCACTAAAGCTGCTGCTGTAGTCAGATACCGTCATACGGGTGTCGCCGCTAACCGCCCATGGATAGCCCAGTTTTCTGAGCGCACCATAGTATCCCGTAGGTGGAAAAACATACCCCTGCCACATATTTACAGTACCGCTGGTGCCCGATAAAGTAATACAAACATTGTCTGGCACCAGACTGTGAAAGGTAAGGAAGGCATGTGGCTTGCCGTTATACTCAGTAGCCACCATACTTACGGTCACATAGCAGGTATCGCCGTCAGAGCCTATAAGTGCATAGCTGCGGCTGGTATCGCTGATGCAGATATTGCCGGTAGAGTCTATGGCTGTAGCACCGTTGTATAGTTTTACATTGATGCAAAACGACCTCGCAGTATCGCCCCACACATCCAGCCATGTTTTTTGATTGGCTGAGTCCAGAAATTCGGAGAAAGTAACAAACGTACTTACCGAATTGTTGGCCGCAGTAAACGTTTTTTCCAGGTGTATGGTATCATCACCATTGTTGCCGGCAGAGCAGGCAAATATTCTGCCGGGGCCTGTAAGTGCATCGCAAGCCTCACTGAAGAAAGAATGACCATCGTGCGGACCGATACTGCTGCCCCAGCTAAGGTTGGCAATACAGGGTTTGAAAACCGAAGCGGCATACGTGAACAGGTAACTGATACCGTCTATGATATCTGATGCACCGGGAGCAGCCCACTGGTACGGCGGCGGCATGATGCACACGAAGGCCATATCGCTTTCGTAAGCTATACCGCGGTAACGATTGTTGCCGGCACTACCATAGCCCGAACCCGCAGCTATACCCGCAACATGAGTGCCGTGAGAGGTAATAGCAGTGTCGTAGCCCGAGGCACGTATGATGTAAGGATCAGACATATCGTTGCCATAGGCAAAACCAGCCGGTGGTGTTCCGTCAATCTTTTGGGTCCAAACCTTCTTTACCCGGTAAGATGCGTGTGCTGTATCAAACAATGTAGGGTGATTGAAATCGAAGCCGGCATCTATAATACCTACCAGTACATTTTTTCCAGTAAGGGGCATAGGCATTGCAGTAACCAATTGCGCAGAATCTGCTTTGGTAGATTTTCTTGCAGCATCGAGCAATGGATACACAGGGGCATCCAGGTCTATATGCGATATACCGGCAATTTTGGTAACTGCTGTCAGTTGCTCCAATGGGATTTGAACAGTACGGATATTACCTGCCCGTGTGCCTATAAAGACACCAAGACTACTCAGGGATGCTTCATCAAAACCAGGTAGCACCTTGATAAATGCACTGATGTATGTTTTGCCTTTTATGCTTTTGTACACATACCCGGGTAGCAGACCGGCTTTCTCTTTTGTCTGCTGAGCAGTGTTGAGGTACAGTCTGGTGAAAGCAGAGAGTTGCGGTGTATTAGAATTGGGCTGGGCAAATGAAGGCATACTGCCATTTAAGAGCGCAAGAAGAAAAAGCAATTTTTTCATTGTATAAAAGTGTTGTGCTACCGGATATACCGGATAGCAGGTGTTTGGAAACTACCCTTGCAAATTATATAATATTCTGTTGAAAAGATAGTGAATGTACTTGCAATTGTGAATGTGTGAATGATATAAGTTATTTACAGACTTATGTAACGATGGAGCAACGTAGTTTGAGCAAATTTGTAGTCGGAATAATGGGCATTAAATTCAATAATAATAACAACTAGAAATGGTAAAAAAGCGATATAAACTACGGGAAAAACAAACTGCTACAAACCAATCCGGTAAACAGACATTCAAGGACTTCAATAACCAGATGCCTATAAAGGATGATCCGGGATTTAAAGAAAAAGCGCTAGCCCCAATAGAACCTGCAATTAAAAACAAGGATACAGAACATGAGTATCCATTATAATATTCAAATAAAAAGAAAAAATAGTGAAGCAAGGAAAAATGATTGCGGCTGTAGTGCTGCTAAGTGTAGGCTTGAGTTCCTGTAGTATGGTAGCCAGCATATTTAACGCAGGAATGGGTGTAGGAATTTTTATTGCAATCGGTATTGTCGTTCTTATCGTATATATGACTGGAAGACGTAAAAAAATGTAAAACAACAGATAAATGCATTTATAATTTTAATACTCACGATTATGCCAAGCAAAATGAATCAAAACCGGCACGCAGCATCAATGTCAGGCATCAGCCTGATCAGGTACCCCATACCTACAAAAGCCAATACACAATCCAATCTGATGCAGTCATTCGAGAATAACCTCAGGAAATTGCACCAGCAACTTTGGGCTGTAGGATACACCAACAACAGCACTGTGAAACAAGGTTGTATAAAACAAGTTAAGCATTAGTTATTGAGGGGGAATATCGAAGGGTGAATTTGATTATTAAAAATAGTTTCTACTACTTTGTAGTATCTAATTTTTACATGAAATACAAAATCAGGCTTTTCAAAATTATAGATCCTACAATCCAAAGCTTGCTGTTTTTGCTGATTACCTACTGCATCAACAGCGAAGAGCCGTACTTCGTTCCATATAAGCCCGTATTCCACATTTTGCTGTTATGGCAGATAGTTAGCACAGTTGTTCATTTTTTCTTCAAGAAGACAACCATGCTCAAAAAGCAAAGAAAAATACATCTGATCGTATTGCTTGTTTATTTGGTTGCTTATCTAATTTTTAATGTTCTTATAGATACAAAACAACTATCAGACGCCACTCCCGACGGTGATTTCAAGTACTTCGTTTATACTTTTTCACCGGTGGTCGTTGGTTTGGGTATTTGTTTCTGGTATGCGGTATTGTGCTTCCGGGAGATAAAGCGGATTATAGATAAGAATCAGCATTTAGACTTCTGAGCACAGATTGCGAAAAATAACAATTCTGGTCAGACCAAATATTTCTGACCGTGGCCGACTTTAACATGATTCTGTTGAAATGGTTATATTTGTCTCTACATTAACGGACATTAAGCCAAATAATTTGTCATGAATCGTTTCCTCTATATACTTTCTGTATTTCTTTTTGTAAGCACTATGGGTATCGCCCGTGTAAAGCCCGGAGCAAAACCGGCTGTTACATCAAAGTTTCGGAACGATTTAAATGCACTTATCAGAGCAACTTCTGTTCCATCAGGTTTTGAATCGCTGAAGCAAATGGAACTCTCAAGAGGTGTATGGCGTTGCAAACAAGACCTTGATGGTTTTCTGCCGGTGGTAGAGGAAGAAGCATACAACCCGGCAAGTGAGCTGCAGGTATCTGCTATATCTGTATCTCCCAAAGCCCTGAGCAATGTGAATTTGCTGGTGCTGAAAGGAATACCCGGATACACCATGAAAGATTCGGATAAAGACAAAACCATGCAGATAGACAGGACTAAGGAGCTACGCAGGGTGGTATTTACCAAAGTGAATGGAGAAGTAACATCTGTCGTTACGCTGATTTTTGTTGCCCATCAGTATGCTTCTGTACAATTGTTGGTAGAAGCCTGGTAAATCAGGGTTTTATGTTGCCTGCGGCTACTTCCTGAAGAAAATTTTCAAGCTGTAACGATACGATATCCCAATCGAACCGTGAGCGTATAACAGCGGCTCCAGCCTCCCCCACTGTTCTTCTTTCAGTTTCTGAAGCTAACAACTTTATAACCGAAGCTGCAAACGCAGTAGGATCAGTCTGCATTACCGCACCCTCCCCGCTTTTGATACCGAGTCCCTTAAAGCCTATGTTAGAACACACAACAGGTATACCCATAGCCATAGCTTCCAGCACCTTGTTTTGAGTTCCGGCACCAAACCTCAGCGGGGCTACCACTACCGAAGCAGAATTGTAAGTAGCGGCAAGGTCTTTTACAAAACCAGTGACAGATACATAATCATTAGCTAATTCCAGTACTTTAGCAACAGGTCGCTGCCCGGCAATGACAAACTTCACTTGTGGGCACGACTTCCTTATCTCCGGCAAAATGGTGGAGGTAAAGTATATCACAGCATCTACATTGGGCGCATAGTCCATATTGCCGGTAAAGAGCAGGGTATGATTGTGAGAATAATCATGATCGTTTGGCGAAAACGTGGTCATATCCACTCCGTTTGGCAGCAAACGAATGTTACCGGAATGATGATGCTGCTCCAGATACTCCAGATCCTCGGCGGAGCATGTCAGTGCCATATTGTATTCTTTCAGCACAGACTCGTACCTGAGTACCCTTTGCTGCTCTATGTTTTCAAACAGTGTAACCGGAAGGCTTCGTTTTACACTTTTTCTGCGCTCCCAGTATAACGAAAAAGCATCGGGCAAATCAAGTATGCGGGCAATGTCTTTTCTGCCTGCCAGATAGGGCGACATGCGCAGATGCTGCACATGAACAGCATCGTAGCGATGCTGCTGCAACATACAATCCAGCTGCTGCTGCAACTCGGCTGACCTGAAGTATAAAACCTGCAATGGCAGTGGGTTCCAGATACCTGACATGCAGTTAAGAGCCGATTTCCACTTAGGTAAGTATACAAAATGAACCTCCTTGAATATCTTTTCCAGCTCTGCTTTGTAACCGAGATCCTCCTGTGTTTGCGCAAAGGTGAGCAGATGCAACTCATGCCTGTCTTTCAACCTTTTTGCAAGATTGAAAATCTTTAGCTTATCGCCTCTGTAAGGTGGATATGGTACACGGTTTGCAAGGAAAAGTATCTTCAACGTATTCTTGATTAATGATTTGAATTATATTTTTCTATAACTATTAGCTTTACCGGATTATTGTTTAGTT
Source organism: Taibaiella sp. (assembly GCA_021740995.1). GTDB lineage: Bacteria > Bacteroidota > Bacteroidia > Chitinophagales > Chitinophagaceae > Nemorincola. The sequence goes on along the minus strand of JAIOYR010000045.1, from coordinate 7,732 downwards.
GATTGCTTTTTTTGAGCTGTAAGCGGCCACTGCTTTTGTACGGCTGCTGTTACCTCATTCATGTCCAGATCATTCATACATCTGAAATGTCCCTTCGGACATTTGTTGTAACCGATTTTACTGCAAGGATGACATGATAGCTTTTTGTTTTCAATAACTACAGACTGAGGGGCTATTCGCTCTTTCAGATTGTTGTAACCATAATAAGGAAACATACCCATTTCGGGAGAAGTATTCCCCCAAAGGGATATCACAGGTTTTCCAAAAGCTGTAGCTATATGCATGAGCCCGGTATCGTTGCTTACCACAACTCTGGCTATCTTCACAAGCTCAGCCGATTCGCTTATGTCGAATTTCCCACAAGAATTGTAGATTTTTATCGGGTCTTGCTCGGCTATGAGTGCACCAGCTTCCGCATCTTCAGGGCCTCCTAGTAACATAACCGGAAAGGGAATCAACTCGCAAAATTTCTTCCATTGGCTAACGGGTAGCTTTTTAGTATTCATAGAGCCACCTATCACACAACCTACATAGCCCCCCCAATGGCTCATTGGTATATCGTTGTTGCTTAGTTCTTTGTCCGGCGACAGAAAGAACTCCAGCCCTTTGCCGTCATTGTTTATGTTCAATGGTTTTACGGTTTCCATATACCGGTCTACAATACTAAGATCCGGCATCATGTTTACTTTCAAATTGGTAAGCAGCCATTTATGTACGTTCAGTTTTGGGAAAGAATAGCTCTGTACTTTTAGTGCCTTTTTCACTCTGAGTGTCCGAAGATTGTGATGGAGGTCTAAAACGTAATCATACTTCTCCTTTTTTAATTCTTCAATTACCGCGTCAATATTGTCGTTCAGATAGTAGACTTTGTCTAAATGCGGATTGTGTTGCAGCAATGGGCTGAAAGAGAGCTTTGTAAGGTAGTGAATAGAAGTATCTGGTTGCTGTTGTTTGAGGCACCTTAGCACGGGAGTAGTGAGCACTATATCACCAATAGACGAGAAGCGTATCACCAAAACCTTCATAAAAGTATTTTAATCAGAAAAAACCGGCAGCCTAATTTAGTGCCGGCAGGCTAATTGGCAGCATACGAGAGCTCGCACCATGCTTTATTATCGTTAATACCCAGAGCCTCCTTTGCACCATCAGATATGCCAATGATGCTGTTTGCATATAGTTTTGTATCCGGAAGCGGACCCAGTACTTTTACATAAACGGTTTTGCCGGAGCCCGGATTGTATACCTTTATAATACTGCCTCTTGATGCTTCGTTGTGAAAGGCGTAATAAATGGCACTTTTTCCCGGCTTCTCGAAAAACACAACAGTCCCTTTTTCGGTTAGCACATTTAGACCATTATTTGTCTGTGCGTTGTAAATAGTATCCAGCCCTCCCGGCACAGGCGGATTGCGGGAAGTGTCTATAACTACTTTTTTCTTTGGTATAGGATAGGCTGCAAAGGTAGACGGGTCTGTAGTGTCCTTGTCCATCATCTTCACCCAACCAATAAAAAGTACCTGACCCTGCTTCAGTGTGTTACCCCTCAATTCGTTCCATACTCTCATCTCCGCTTTTGTGATACCCGAATAATTACTAATAATGCCGATATCATCTCTGGATACAACCCGGTAATATAGTTCGTGTACATTTTTCATGCTAAGCGGTGGCGGTTTGGTAACCATGAAGTTTTCTCTGTTTACCGGTATGTAAATAACATCATTTTCGGCCAGCTTCTTCATAGATCCTTCATCCTCTAATTGTGCCTCCTGAATGTAAAACCGTTTTGCAAGCATTCTTGTTGTTTCGAGTGCTTTCGCTGTGTATTTTATTTCCCAGGCACCATCCTTTTTTATGGCAAAAAGGCTATCACTTCCCTGACCGAAGAGGTAGGTAATGGGTGTGCAAAATAAAATCAACAGTAAATACCTTAGCATAAGCAAGCTGTTTTGGTGCGAAAATTACGACAATTTACGTCTAAAATGAAACCTGTAAAGTTAAATATAGCGATGATAGACAGCCTTAACCTAAGAAAATACAGGATTATTCCTTTCTTTTTTATGCAACATTTGCCACTATTCGTATATTAGCACCAAAATTCACTACTTCTTCGCCATTATTGTGCGTTAACACTAAACATTAATCTATGTATTTCAACTCAGGACTTACTAAATACACACTATTGGTAGCTACTTCTTTAGTACTTTTTTCTGCCTGTAAGCGGGGAACCACTGACGATAACTATCTGGCAAACGAAGATGACCGGATAGGTTATGCTTCAGACGCATCGAGAGTTGAGTTTGCCAATAATGATGTAATTTCTCTTGCCGATCAGGCAGGGACACTCTATAATGCTGAGTTTATCCGTAAATCAACCAGCAAATGTGCTACTGTAGCAGTGGACACGGTGAATACACCTCATACATTGATTATAAGGTTTGGAGATAAGGATTGTGAATGTGCGGATGGCAGAATGCGCCGTGGCTCTATTGTTGTCTCTTATAATGGCCGCTATCATGACAATAACCAATTGCATACTATAACTTATAACAATTATTACCTGAATGGCAATGAACTAACAGGCTGGGTGAAAGTAACACGTATAGACACCACAGTTGTAGGTGATTGGTTTTACAGGGTGCAGGTCAACGATTCTTTGAACATGAGTCCTGATCCGCTGAACAGTAAATTTATTGTATGGAACGGCAATCTGATGCGCAAATGGGTAGGTGGAGATAAAACAAATGATCGCAGCGACGATTACTTCTCTGTATCCGGCACTACTTCACTTACTCGTCCCAATGGGCATGTGTTTAATTTCAACATAGCTACTCCACTGCAATTTGCAACATCTTGCGATTTTGCACAGTCGGGCGTGGTGAATGTTACAGGCTATACCGGTAATCGTGTACTGAATTACGGCACTGGTTCCTGCGATGCATCGGCTCAGCTGAATGTAGATGTGCATGTATACCAGTTGACTCTAACTAAATAAAGAAATAGCTTGCATAAAAATGGGGTCAGTCACTTTCCGGTGATTGACCCCATTTTTAATTTTTCGGACGATATATTGCAATGATAGCGGCATTACTTAACTTTAATATTATACCCGCGCGTACCTTTTTACAAGTAATTTGATGATTTTTGTAAGAACAAAACCGGTTAATTTTTTGATTCTTGCGGTTTAATTATTTCAGTCTGATATTTTTATTTATGAGGGTATATGCATTGTTTGTTGTGCTTTTGGGAGTTTCGTTAGCGTCTTGCAAGCGTTCCGGAACAGTAAAAAGACCAAAAATTGTAATTGGAATAGTTGTAGATCAGATGCGGTGGGATTATCTGTATCGTTATTATGACCGTTATGACAATGCTGGTTTCAAGCGAATATTGAAGAATGGATATGAATGCCGGCAAACTATGATTAACTACCTGCCTACCTACACAGCACCAGGTCATGCCTGTATCTACACAGGTTCTGTACCAGCCATACATGGCATAGCCGGCAACGAATGGGTAGATAAACAAAGCGGGAAAGAACATTATTGTGTAGACGACAACACCGTAACTATGACCGGCGATGCTGCAGAGGGAACCTCTATGAGCCCTGCCAATCTGCTTACCACTACTGTTACAGATGAACTAAGGCTGGCTACCAACTTCCAATCAAGAGTATACGGGGTGGCACTTAAAGACAGGAGCAGTATATTGCCTGCAGGACACCTGGCAAATGCGGCATACTGGTATAATGATAAAACAGGCAATTTCATCAGCAGCACTTTTTACAATAATGCCAATCCTAAATGGCTTCAGGCCTTCAACAGTCGGAAAGCGGGAGATAGTCTTGTAAAAAAGGGATGGCAGCTGCTCTATGATGCAGACAGCTACTCTCAAAGTACATCAGATTCAAACATGTATGAAGGGGCATTCAAATGGGAGCATGCACCTGTGTTTCCGCACATGTTTGACACTATTTCTGTCGCAGACAGAAATAGTGTGATTAAAAGTATACCGGCCGGCAACACATTTAGTATAATGATGGCGATGGCTTGTATAGAAGGAGAAAAACTAGGAATGGGTGATGCTACTGATTTCCTCGCATTGAGTCTTTCCGCAACGGACTATGTAGGACATAGGTTCGCACCCAACTCTATGGAAATGGAAGATACCTATCTGCGATTGGATAAAGACATTGCCGAATTGCTCAAGTATCTGGACCGCAAGTATGGCAAGGATGGCTACCTTATGTTTCTGACGGCAGACCATGGCGGTGCGCACAATCCACAGTTTCTGGCAGACAACAAAGTGCCTGCAGGTGTAGAACCGAAGACAACTACTGCTGAGCTAAACAACTACATAAAAGAATCATATGGTATAGACTCTTTGGTGACTTTTACTGAAAACTACCAGGTATGCATGAATGAGGCATTATTTGCCACTTCAAAAATTGATCGTGAAACAATAAGAATTGCGATAATGGATTGGCTGGAGGAATTGCCAATGGTGTCGTATGTAATAGACATGGAAAACATGTGGAGAAACACGGTCCCTGAGCCTGTACGCAGCATGGTTATCAATGGATATCACAAAAACAGGAGCGGATCTATACAAGTAGTATTGAACCCGGGATGGTATGATAACAGCGGAAGAATATCCGGAACTACGCACGGCACGTGGAATCCTTACGATACGCACATACCGCTGTTATGGTATGGCTGGAATATTAAAATGGGCAGTACCAACGAAGTGGTAAATATGACCGACATAGCACCTACTCTTGCAAACCTGCTTCATATACAGATGCCTAATGGCTGTGTGGGCAAGGTAATACAGGGTGTAAAAAGGAAGTGACAGGTATTAGCAGTCAATCAAAAAAATTCCAAAAATCAGCGTTTGTTACTTCGTGATTACGAATTTCATGCCTTTTCCCGAAACTATATCTCCGCTTGTGGCGTTAGGTTTCAGGACGTGTATTCTATTGAAGAAAACGGTGTCACCAGCTTTGAAGCGGTCGTAAATAACAGAAGATATGCCTGAGCTGAGCGTATCGCCCGGGCAATATTCAAACATATAATCAACTAACACCTGAAGGTTACCTACAGAATCTTCATACAGTGCTCGCTCTGAATAAGCGAATTCAAATCCGGTAACTTTGTACTTGTTTCCCGCTGCATCTTTTGATGTGAGCCCTTGTTTCAATAGATTGCTTAAAACATCTTTTTTTATAGTTCCGCTGTAATATTCAGAGCTACCCAGATATGCCTGTGGTAAAAATACTTTTTTCTTATCAGCAATATTTGATTTTACCTGAGCATGCGTTGCAGCACCAGTCAGAATAGATGTTACCAACAAAAAGACAACAATTGTTCGGTTCATAATTATTCAAAAATAAATGCTTTACAACCAAAATGCAGTTATTTTATTTTCTGCACATTTAAAAGACAAGAATACAAAAAAAAGACGGACACAATCAAAATTTACCTGCAGCACTGAGCTAAGGAGTCGAATCTCCTTTCTACTCTATCACGATTATATTGTAAGCAGTGTCTGGTGTGGGTACCCATGCCAAACATTGAACACAGTTTTGAACTGAAGGTCCTCTGAACCTGAACTTAATATAACCATTAGGGTTGTTTAGAGCACCTACCGGTGAGGCATCACAGGGATTTGCAACCCTGAAAACATAATTATACTCTATACTGTCTGAAGGATCTAACCAGCCTATCTGCCCTAGTTTTGTACCATCAGTAAACATAACTGCTACATTGCCACACATTGACTTCAGAACCTTGCCGGTATATACCTTGCCGGTAGATACTACCACAACTTCTTTTTTGCCACAAGATGCAACAGTAAAAAGAATGGCAATAAAAAAAAGACCTGCAAAAGAGAATAAGTGCTTCATAACCAAAAGGAAATTTGTTTGATAAAATTTATTTGCTGTATTTCAAAAATAGCGAATTTGCAGTTTACAAAAACATAAATCCTTTTTAAGGGACCAAAGACTCTAAAGGGATGTTCCGTTCTCAATTAGCTACTTATATATGGGCACGTTTAAACCTGTATAAAAGCTGATTCCATATTCGCCCTTTACTGCCAGCGCCAGCATATCATCGCTGCCAATGAAGAACCCACCCGCCATAAAACCTAATCCAACCTTAAACCGGTTGGACAAAGTACTAAACGTAACCGGCAAGCCTACTGAAACCTTTTTTGTTTCATATCGTGGTGTTACTGTAAACTGATTGTAATAGGAATTTCCAAAGTTCTTTCTGTCAGCAAGATTTACAAGAAAAGTAACATTGGTGTAGTAGTGTTTCTGAATGTGGTAGTCACCTCCGAACATCAATCTTGTGGGCATATATACCTTTGATGCCATCTGCCTAATTTCGGCATTAAAACCACGTTGCACAGCGTACTTCCTGATGTTGTCAAAGTTTTTTACGTTATTGAGGATACCCACCCCGGTTACATACCCGTTTCCGGTAAAGAGCTCATTTGCGTTTTTCTCTTTACTATAGTGTATGACTCCGATATCTACAACAGACATCGAAAATCTGACACGATACCCCTGCTTATTCTTGCTACTTCTGCGTTTGTTTTCTGTTTGTCCGGCATCTTCAGTTTTGTTGTCGTCAGGATTGTACTCATATACCAATCCAAAATCGCCTCCCAGACCATGCCCGAACTTGCCTTTGTAAAGCAAGCTGAAAAAACTCTGTGAGATATTACTTCCTGCGGAACTTTTGGTATTGAGGATGTTACTGGCATACTCAATATCGGTATTTGCAGCATAAAAAGTGTCATTACCAGCAGAGAATTTCACATCCATATTTCTGCCCTTTACCCCCACATAAGCAATGCCACCAAGATAACGAACCGTACCTCCTGCCTTTATTTTGTGTGCTCCTTTATCATAGAAGACCCCTCCGTATGTGAATCCAATCTCGCTCCACATATGTACAGTATAGGTGAAGTCTTTGGGTGAAGCAAGTATCTCATCGGTGGTTCTGAATTTAGGGTCGTTGAATGTGTGAAACAGTGTCTGGTCGAAGTTATTGAACTGGTTTATGCCTCTGACTCTGGTGGAGAAGGCGACACTGTGTTTGTCATCAACTTTTATGAGCAAGCCAGGACCTGTAACATCTACAAAAGGCGCATGCATACTTACCTTGCTGTTGTTGGCATAATTGAACATATTGTTGGTCTTACCGTCGCCTACTGCCACTACCAAGCCTTGGCCGGCATTAAAAGGACCAACATTATTGTCGACCCCAAATGCAAAAGATGCCAGATTAACTGCTTTTTTCTCTCTGCTCTCAGCAATGTTAGCGGGGTTGAGATACATGCTGTTCATACAAGACCAATTACTGGTGGTAATGCCCAAATTGTGCTGGGCATTGGCTGAAGCGCAAAGCACTAGAGACACGGCTGCACTTATAAGTGTTTTCATAGGTTGTGTTTATATTTTCACCCCAAAAGTAGAAAAAATATATTGGTAACGGTTTCCGTCATCATTTGGCTGGCATGTTTTAGCGATATGAATATCGTAATTTTGCACTTCAAGATATACTGAATGACTTTCTACAAATATCAGGGCACTGGCAACGACTTTATACTTATAGACAACAGAAGCAACCAATACCTATTATCGCAGGAACAGATTGCGGGCTTATGCCACCGGCATTTAGGTATAGGCGCAGACGGTCTTATGCTGCTGGAGATGGCAGATGGATATG
>JAIOYR010000044.1 GCA_021740995.1 Taibaiella sp. | reverse complement strand
ACCTGAAATATGATTGTGGTGGCAAGACGTTGGAAGCGAAGGGTGATGTAACCATCATCAGATAATCAATAAGCAATTAAGTAATTATACAAGAACACCATCACAGTAATTGTGGTGGTGTTCTTGTTTTTGGGTGGTTTATTTCACGAATCGGAATGGAAGAACACAGACGAATTTGAATCTTGTTTCTTAAGGTGAAGCAGCACCTAGGTGACAAAACGTGGGCATGTTTGATCCAATGGAAAAGCACTAGCGAAGGCGCCCGCCCAATGTCATGTTCAGGATGTTTGAGAAAACTTGGAGCATACACTTACGCTTCTTCACTTCTCCTTGCGGTGCCCCAAAAGTAGCTAAGGGGAGAAATAGGGATAGGTCTGGAGTGTGGCAATTATTTTCAATCGCTTACTATACAAGTCATTCACACTCCCCGCCAAGTCTAGGCGGGCAGAAGCTAAACAAAGAAGGTGTCCTTATATCGTCAAAACGGATGTTCCTAATGTAAATGGATAGTTGGTTTTTGCCATGTTGTAACTCGCAATATAGGTTTTCTGCCTTAGGTCATTTTTGTATAGAGGACTCGTCCATTTTTCCTGAGCATGAAAAATATCACATATCCGGGAATATATAAGTGGGAAACGGTCAGATAGTCATTGCTGGCATATGCACTGATATGGACAAAAAAAGATAGCGATAATTTTTGCTTTGAGTAAAATTATCGCTGTCTTATATGATGAAAAAAATATTAAAAATTACTTATCGATCTTAAAATATCCGTTGCTGATATTAACCACTTTTCCGGTAGGACTTACCCCTTTAAAATAAAACAAACCTTGAAACACAACCGAGTCGTTTCGCAGTATTTTTATGCCGCCTGAATTACTTAAGTAGCTATAAAAACCACCTTCTATGATACTCATACTGTCTGTATACAAGCCAAAACGGTCATAATCTTTCCACTCCATCGAGTAGGTATTACCTCCGTTCACATCACCCCAAACATCGGATAAATAAAAACTAAGCCTTATAGGGCTGTTGTCCTTAGTGCCCAATACTATATTTGCACCATTGGTATCTAATGCCCAGGTTGCGTTATCTGCTTTCCAGCGATTGCCGTTTATGTCAGCGCTCATAGGTTCATCACCAGTCCATGTAAACTGAGTGGGCGTAAGTGGTGTAATTGGGTTTACTGCGCCATTGGCATTGCTTGCAGGGTCCGCATTATAATCTCCGTTGCTACAGGCATTGAGTCCTAATATTACTAAACAACAAAGTACCGTGTGAAAAATCTTTTTCATGTTGCTAAATTATCACATTAAAGATAGAGTAAAAAATATTATTGCCCATTTTTTTCTTTATTGAACCCAGTTCCATTAATAGCATTTACTATGGGTGCTACTGTGCAAAAACAAACCTAAGGGTTACGCCGGCTCTTGTAGTAGTAGTGGGGAATGCATTGGATACGTAGGGTATCGTCTGTTGCCTGTCGAAGAAGAACAAAAGAGTAAGCAAGTCGTTCACAGCATAGTTTACTGTCGGTGATATCCTGATTACCTTCTGGCCGCGAGATGTAACACTCACGTTATTGGCAAGGAATGTGTTGCTGGTCCTGTCATCCCTTAATCCGACATCAAGCTTGAATATCAGCTCGTTTTTGAGCCTTCTTACACCAAACAGAGGGAAAGGTAGTCTAACGCCTTTTTTTCTAAAACCACCACCAATCACATATTCGGTACTTGCATTCTCGCCTACCTGATAGTCTATCAGACTCAGGCTTTGGGTTTTTGATTTTCTTACTTCAAATTTTGCTGTTACATTGTTTTTAAATGCGGCATCAAATCCTATCAAAGGATTGAATGCCTGTGTGAGGGTAACATTGGGCACCTGATAGTAAGGAATGTAGTTGTTTGAGTTGGAATCAATAAATGAAGGGAATCCCAAACCATACAGATCTCCAAACAGCAGCGATGAGTTAAAGCTGTTCATTCCCATTGTGCCGGTATAGGCATGGTTCACTATAAAGCTGGTCATTACTTTTGAGAAAACAGGCAGTTTGCTGAGTCCATTGTAAGTCACACGCCAGTTCGGCATAGGTATGAAATATTTGAATGGGTTTTCTTTGAGCCTGTCGTGTTTGTAATCTATCAGGGGCGAAGAGTGTGCACTGTTGCCTGAATAGGCGGCAATGAATGATGGAATCAATACATCCTGAGAAAACGGTCCGTAACCCTTCGAGTAGTTGGGGTTGTATGGGTCAGGCAGACCGTTTGTATAAGGGTTGCTGGCTCCCAAACGCTTTGATACAATTAGCCTGTTTGACAGGAATGCATTATATATCTCAGAATTGACACCTGAGTTTTTAAACATACTTTTCACGGTAATATAAGAGATATTAAACGACCCAGTCTGGTATGGAGTGTGATGTTCAAAAGGGCCATTTCTGCCTATGCTGGTATCGGCATATAGCTCGCTGTGTGATTTGCTGAATGTTTGGGTAAGGGTGAGATCTACCCTGAAAGATTTGTGAGGCAAAAGGGTAGCTTGTGCATTCAGATTGCGTGAATAGGTTTGCTGAAACTGTGCATTGAACAAGGAGTCTCTGGACAGTCTACCTGCATTTGCTTGGCTGGAAAGCCATGCATAGTCTGGCTGGTAGCCATACACAAAGTTGAAGCCGGGAGCGGCCGAATAATTATTTACACCCATAAACCGTGTACTATCCATATAGCCGGGCAATATAGTGCCTTGTGTTTCTGTATAGTTCACCGTTACCCTGTTGAGCATAGTAAGTGTATGACCTATCACATGCTCTACTGGTGAAAGTTGTAACGTACGATTTCTACGGGCTTTTTTGGCAGCCTTTTTTTCTGCTTTTTTCTTCTTCTTTTCCGCTATTGCTTTGGCACGGTCCAGATCCTTTTGCACCTGTACCAGCGAGTCCAGTTGATCGTCGGTTAGATTTGCGGTATTCAGTCTCGGGTATGCAGCCTTCACTATTTCCAGCGGTGTTTCCGGTACTTTGGTAGTGTCGTCTTCATCTTTTTTCTTCTTATCTTTTTTCCTATTTTCTTTTGGATCACTGGTTTCTTCTGAAACTTCAGGTTCCATATCAGGCATCGATTTATCGCCAGATTTCATTCCGGCCTTTTTCAGCTCGCCCGATTTGCGGAGGTCGGTAGGGGCAGTGCGGCTTTCGCCTGGCTTTGCTACATCGCCGCGCCGGCTTTCGCCAGCCTTCCTTGGTTTACTATTCAGCGCTTTCAGCCACCTCGACTTGTTGTAAAGTTGCGTCATGTTGAATTCGCCGGTTACGGTTTTCGTTTGTGTATTACCTATAGTATTACCCTGTGCATATGCTATGGGAGGCGCAGTGGTCCACGAGTAATTGGCTGAATAGCCAAGTCTTGCACTCGTCCAGTCTGTTAAAGGTAGCTTGGAGGTAGGCACATTATAAGTACCATTAAACGTCTGGTTATAGGTGTTGTTTCTGCCTAGTTTTCTTATATTGTCAAATAGTGTATCCCGCTTGAGTTTGGTATTTATCCTGCCATAGGGCTCATCTATACGCGAAATATTTGTGGCATTATAGTCCAGTGATACAGATTTCATTATCTCCCACCGCATTGCATAAGTGCGGTTCCAGGTGAAGTTTTTGAAGAAGGTAGGTTGTATTTTATAGCCACTGCCATCATCTATATTTCGTATCTGCGTTTCTTGTGTTACCCGGTTCAGGTCATTGCGCATATTGAAGGTAGATGGTACTGGATTGAAATTAAAGTCCTTTACCAATGCCAGCCATTTCGATTTAGATTTTATGGCTGCTTTAAATGGTTCTATTGGTCTTGACTTAAGCGAGTAAGTATAACCCAGACCGTAGCGCTGAGTAGTTAGTTTATCCATTTCCAGCACAGGGTTATGTTTTAGCTGGTTGTTATAGGCGTAGGTAAAATCGAAATTCTTGATACTCCACGGCATTCTGTTATTACTGGCTTTTGTCGGGTTGCCCTGTATACGTGCATTGGTGATATTGGCACTGGTAATAGAAGTGAAGTCCTGAGCTGCATTTTTTATTGAATCACGAGCCCTTTCGTTTTTTGCAGTACTAAGCTCGTGCGTCAGAAGTACGTCCTGGTCAAAGGGGTTGTATTTAGGTGTACTGACATTTTGCGTATAGCCCACAAACAGGGGTAGCTGCACACCCATATTGCGTGGCAGCAGTTTGCCCAGTGCTATGTTTGTAGATGTGTTGTACTGATAATACTGATCCTGAAAACGCTGTTGTATTTTCTGGTCTATATTGCCGTAGCCGGGCGTATGCATACTGCCCGACAGGTTCACGTTGCCCAGGTCTGCAAGCTGCACAGATATCTTGCCGGCAGCTGCATAGCCTGCCTGATCGTTTGTACCTGATATACGCATTTCATCAAACCACACTTCTATACACTTGGGCAAGCCATCATCGCCCGGAGACCTGTTGTTTTTCTTGGGGTTTACCAGGCCCAGCATTATATTCTTGGAACCGCCAATGTTTGGGTTTCCTATGATTACAATGGTATTGCCCTTAGAGTCCTTGGTTTCGTAGGGTACATGTGTAGGCCATCCTCTGCTGTCACGCTCTTTTTTTGCATCTACCAGCTCCTGCAGCTTTATATTTACATTGTTGGTCGCCGGCCATATTGTTTCGGGGTTACTTGTGCCATCAGGTGTTATGGTTAGCGGAGTCCTGTATTCGTAATAGTTATTGATAAAGTCGCTACCTATACGGATAAAGGCATCTACATCTGCATTTCTTACCATAGGCAGGCCCACCATAGATTCTGCATGCAAGAACATGCGCAGGTAGCTGAACTGGCGCATATCCACATTTACCTCTTTGAATACTCCTCTGGCATCACCGTCCTGAAGGGCACATGCACGCAATGATAGCGATTGTTCGTTAAGCAGCAATGTTTGCTGGCCACCCTGCGGGTTGGCGCTCTGCTGGCGGTTTACACCCGGTGGCAGCACATAAGGTACTGGTGCACGTTTGGCATTTTCCTCAAGGCTTACAGAGGTTACCGTAAAGTCGGTAAGACCCTGGTTTTGTTGTGGCAGGTTTTCGCCGGGTGTATTGAGGGAGTAATTGTAATTGCGCCATTGGTTGCGACCCAGCTCAAAAGTTGCAAAACGAAGTATAACACTGTCCTGCCAGCCTGCAAGAAACATACGCAAGAACCGGATAGAGCGGAAATCAGATATACCACCTACCCTGCGGTCATAGTTCTGTATTGGTATCTTGAACTGGTACCACCTTTCCGGTGCCGAATTTCCGTTGGGGAGTTTTACCGCATCTATATCTTGTATACTGATGATATTATTTGTTCCCACTCTCATGTTCCGGGTAAAATCTATCCGGTACTGAAAATAAGACTCAGACTCATTCATCGTATTGTCGCGGTTTATATCTTCCGACTCTGGTATGGCTGTGCCCGATGTGGCAAATGCAGAATTAGGATCTGTGATGGGAGAGTTGCCATCCGGATTATTGAATTTTTTGTAGCGGGTAAGTACACTTATATCATCAGGGTTCGGTCCGCTGCTGAATGAAGAATCGCGGTAAAACAGGAAGTTGTCATTGCCGGGGTCGGCACTAGCCGCCGCATATGCGGGGTTAGCTGCCCCCCCATTCAGTTTTTGCTGCAGGCTGCTGAGAAACTTGCCAAATATTCGTGTTTCACTTTCCTGCCCTGCCTGCCCTACATCAGGCAATCCGTCATACCCCACGTCCTGCAGCTTACGGGCGTTATTGTCATTATCAAAGGCGCGGGTTATCTGCTGCTCAAATTTTGGTACGTAGCCCCATACAGTAGTGTCGAGTTTTGTAGCATCAAATGGAGAGGATATACCATTCTCGAAAAACAACCTTGAGTCTTTCATAATGTCTTCCGAAACATTACCGAGGTTGATGTACATACTACCGCCATTAGGGTTGGCCTTATTGAGGAATGGGTCCATAACCCAAAACTGCAGGTATTGTACGTTTGATGCCTCAAAGTCTGTATTGTCTATGGAGCGCGAAATGCCACCCCATCTTCTTTCAGGGTTCAGCAGTTTGCCATCGTTAGGGTCTATGTTTGTTACATCAAAGTTGTATGGCCCGCGGTCTTTAGGATAAAAACCAAGGTCAAAAGTATTGGTAGAACCTGCACCAATTGGATTTGTCCTGTTAGGAAAAAGTTGATTAGTTGCAACCAGTCTGATATAGTGCTGGTTGGAATCGTTCATGATATACCCAGGTACTGTAGATCCGGGGTTTACAAGGGTGGGCTCCAGCATATACCATGCCAGCCGGGCGCGGTTCATGCCATACTGCGTGTTGTTTGACAGTGAGGCTTCAGGAAACAGCGTTTGACCGTTCCTATTTACCGCACCAAAAGGGGTAGATGCCAACGACCATGCCTGAGCCGGAAACTTGAGGTCGAATACACTGCTGGTTCCCTCAAAGTCATCGATATAGACAGCGCCTTCGGGGTCAAGTGCATTTATCTGTTTTGGGTGACCGGGAAGCAGGCCTGCTACTTCTACATTGGTATTAAGAAACGATGGCGCGGTAGATGAGTAAACCGGCAGCTTATCTACCAGGCGTGTAATAGCCGGTACTTCTTTCTGATAATTGACATCGAGGCCCAGCACGGTGTTCTGTATAGGATCATCGCCAAAGGTTACTTTCTGGGTAAACGGACGCTCCTTGAGCCTCATGATAGTACCACCTATTGTAAGGTTTTTATTTTCATAATAGTCCAGACGCATAGCCATGAAGTTCTGCTGCTGAAAACCGAATGTGGCATTGTCTTCGTACTGTATATTGATAGGCACACCCGAATTGAGGATACCGGTATTGAGTATTTTTATTCGGCCCAGACCATACTCTATGGAGTAGTCCTGATTCTCTACCAGCCTGGTACCACCTGCACTTACCGACACAGAACCCGGCGGGATATTGAACCCACCCAGAAATATATCTGACGACGATGACGACTTGTAAGTACCCCGCATGATGTAGCGGTCATTTTGCTGATATTGCTGCGCTATAAACTTGGTAGAGTCATACAGTACCTGATAGATGTATCTGCGTTGCAGCACTGGTTCATTCTCTACTGCCTTCAGCAGGTCGCTGCCAAAGGGCTCCAGTACCGGGAATATGATTTTGCCCTGTTGTGTATTGATAGTAATACCTTCTGCAAAGTCAAAAATACCATCGGGCTGAGGCTCATTTTGTGCATTCAGGTGATCCAGATTCAGCAGGCTGATGAACGGAGTGCCACCCAGTGGACCCTCGGGCATATACCTTTTTTCGCCTCCCCCCGGGTCCTGATAGAGGATGTTGAGCATGAACTGGTCTTTGGAGACCCCAAAGCCACCAAGCGCGTACACGTTCTTCATCATCAGCCGCCATACAGGTAGCCGCGTGCGGGGTGCAGTACCTTTCAGCAATTTCAGAAACAGCACCTTTGGGTTGGTAGAGTCTGGTGGCAGGTCGGCGGCAAACTCACCCACCTGGTATACCTGACCACGATAGGTGTAGCGGTATGCCACACCCAGCACATCGTCGGGGTTCATCTGCGTGTTCAGCATTATATAACCCAATTGAGGGTTGAATGTGAACTCTGTAGGTGACAACTGGCGGGCAGTGGTACGCTCGAAATCCTGCCCTTGTGTAAGCCCCAGAGCCACAGCAGCATTGGTAGCCGACTTCTGTTGTCTGCCGTTAGGGTTTATCTGCAGCTGGCTATACAGCCTGTTGGTACGGTTGTCCGGCAAGCCATTGCGTATGCCGCTTGATGGATTGCTCAGAAAAGGCAGATAGGGATCTGATTCACCTAAGTCCATCAGACAGAGGATATCGCGCACGCCGGACACTGCACCCGTACGGTTGGTTATCCACACTTCTACCTTGTTGATGGTAACAAGTGAATTGATAACCGGGTAGTCTTTCAGTGCTTTGTTATAGTTGCGATGGAAGTACTGTGCCAGCAGGAAGTTGCGGTTCTCTTCGTAGTTGTTGGCCTTTATGGCTATTTGCTGTGCCTGTGAGCCGCCCTGTATGGTCAGGCTTTTGCGCTGCGACTTCTGCTGAGATACTACCCCTGTCACCCACAGCTTACCAAACTGAAGCTGTGTCTTGAGACCAAACAACGACTGCACACCGTTGATAAGGCTGCTCTTGAGCGGGAAACTAACATTACCCGCCTCTACCTTTTTCAACATTTCATCTTCCTTACCGTTGTAGTCCAGCTTCTGTATGTTCTGATAGTCGAAGGTAGCCTTGGTGTTGTTGCTGATATTTAGTTTCAGCTTATCGCCTACGGTAGCCAGCAGGTTTATATTCATCTGCATATCAAAATCGAATATGCCATACTTCTGTGCGCGTATGGGCAAAGTAGGATTTTTGATATTCTGCCAGTTGCCGCCAAAGGTCACATCTACATTGCCCTGAGGTTTTACCTGTATGGTGCTGCTACCAAATATACGGTCAAACAGGCCCTCTTTGTACATCTGTGGCAGCTCGGGTGTCTTGTTGAAGAGCATAAGCCCATCAAAACGGCGCTGGAAGTAGGCATTTTCATCTTCACGCGCTTTGTACTGCATGTACTCATCCAGCGTGAGGTAAGTAGGGTTGCGCAGGTATTCGTTGCCTATCTTGGAGGTGTAGTAATACCTGTTAGAATCTGCATCGTACTCAAATGTTTTCTGTACGTTTTTGGGGTCTTCAAGGTCTATGCTCTTAGGGTTGCTCTGGTCGGTGAGCGGGTTGCCGGTCTTGTCGTGGATAGGGAAGCGCAGCATGCGTGCCGAATCGGATTTTGCAGTGCTGTCTTTGGCTGCAGTGGTGTCTTCTTCGTCGGGGGTGAAGGCACTGAAAAATGGACGGTAGCCGCGTGCGGTGGCGTTGGCAATAGCCACCACCAACGCTATAAACAGCAAAAACTTATATCCAAAATTACCCTGCCCCTTCAAGTGTTATTAATTTGCGATTTTTACAATGCCCGTAGCGCTTGTTTTATGATTTCTTCGACCGTCAGGGATGATATATTGCTTATTTTGTTTATGGCACTGTCCGCAACGCCCCGATTGATGCCGAGATTGACTAATGCTATTAACGCATCTTCCTGTGTAGTATTGTGTATCGCCGGCGATATAGAGGACGTATTTTGCCTTTTCTGCAGCTTGCCTTTTAGTTCTAATATGATGCGCTGGGCTGTTTTTCCACCTATTCCCTTTACCCGCTCCAGGGTTTTGCTGTCCTCACCCGATACTGCCCGCTCCAGCTCGTCGGTGGTGAGCGAGGAGAGTATGATGCGGGCTGTGGCTGCCCCTACCCCGCTTATATTGAGCAACTGGCGGAAGGTAACCCGCTCTTCTTCATCGGCAAAGCCATACAATACCCATGCATCTTCGCGCACCTGCAGATGAATGTACAGGCGGCAACTTTCCAAATGTTGGATTTTGGCATAGGTCTGCAGGGTGATGTTGAGTTCGTATCCTACTCCATGCACATCCATATAGAGCAGCGATGGCGACTTATACGCCAGGCCGCCTTCTAAAAAAGCAAACATTCTATTTAATATTTTATATTCGTTCGTTACTGGTACAAGAGGTACTGTTTTGAGCTGCAATTGGTTTGAAAATAGTGCTTTTTGACACCATTCACACACCTATACAGACAAAAAAGGGTATGATTGCTCATACCGCCCGAAAGGTACGAAAATAATATGAGTTACCATTTCAGAGGGCAGTAAGTTATTATAAAAATATTGGCAATGTGGATGGCTCAGTTCCTTTTGCAGTTAATGCAACTAAAATGATAATATACAAACTTGACTACTATTTATAAACCCCAGGTATCCAGTATCTGCTGTGCATGGGTTTTGCTGATTACCTTTTCTATTACATGTTCTATTTTGCCTTTCTCGTTTATAAGGAAGGTAGTGCGCAGTATGCCCCAGTACTCTCTACCCATAAATTTCTTCCAGGCCCATACGCCATAAGCCTTGGCAAGAGCAAGGTCGGTATCAACCAGCAGGGGGAAGGGTAGCGAATACTTGGTCTCAAACTTCTTGTGTTTCTTCTCGTCATCGGGGCTCACGCCCAGCAGCACTATGCCCTTCTGCTGCAGCAGTGCATAGTTGTCGCGGAGGCCGCAGGCCTGCTTGGTGCAGGTTTCGGTATCGTCTTGCGGGTAAAAGTAGAGGGCTACTTTCTGCCCCTTGTAGGCGGCTAATGAATGAGCCTTGCCATCCTGATCGGTGGCCTTGAAGGCGGGTGCTTTATCTGCTGGCTGTAACAATATGAGTGGTATGTGGTGTTATGGAATGGTGCAAATTTAGACTGTATGCATGACAAGACGCTAAAAAAAAGGTTTAACCGCGGAGGCGCGGAGACGCAAAGGGATTCACCACTAAGGACACGAGGGTCACAAAGGGAGTGTGCTGAAAAAATGGGTTATTATAATTAGTTGTAATCATAAGGACACAAAGATTCTTAGGTTGATTTTTTGCAATTGAATAGTATGAGTTCGATATACTAATGATGGGTATTGTATTTTTGCGTGGGTATCATTTACCCTCAAAAACTGACGCATGCACCACTTCCCTGTAAAACTACCGCTAAGGCTCGACTGGAGCGAGATGGACTTGTTTGGTCACATCAACAATGTATCTTATTTCAAATTCATACAGGCATCGCGGGTGCACTACTGGGAGCTTACAGGCATAGCAGACTCTTTTGGCGAAACCGGCGTGGGACCCATATTGCTATCTACCGGCTGCCGGTTTCTGAAACCGCTGCACTTCCCCGGCAATATTGTGGTTGAAGCCCGTATAGAATTTATAAAAACCACCAGCTTTGGCCTGCACCACCGCATACTGAATGCTGCCGGCGAGGTAGCTGCCGAGGCCAATGATGTAATAGTGAACTTCGACTTTAAGAAAAACGAAAAAACACCCATATCTGATGCGTTTAAGAAAGCTGTGGAGCAGATAGAGGGAAGGTAGGGGTTGGCAGAGTTTACAGTTGGCAGTTAACAGTTTATAGTTAACAGTTTATAGTTTATAGTTTATATAATTGACAGTTGGCAGGTTACATGGGTTGTGGGTGAAAGTTGCGCAATTTTGCCGGGAAAATTTTATTGCTCATGTTTATGTTGATAATCAATGAGTTGTCTGTTTATTCTTGCGCAAAAGTTGCGCACTCTGCCCAAAATGCGCAATTTGTGACGCGCTAAAAAGTTGTCACTTCTTAGCATCTGTGACACCGCTGGCAGTATTTTTTAGCACTTTGACTGTAGGCGGAGTTTCACATTTTTACTGTTTTATTTCCGACTTTTGCCGACTTTGCGAAAACCGGAAGCAGGCTGTATGCCAATACCAGTAAGGGTTATGAGGGAAATTTCCTCCTTCGCTATCGCTTCGGCGGACACGTCCGACTTTTAAGAAAAAAACTGTTTCTGCCTGACGCTCTGCGAAAAGAATAGCGCTGTGCCAAAACGTACTGTATAATGCCACAAAATTCATGCCGAAAAGGGTAGGTCGGGAAAGAATTTTTTTGGAGGGTTTTTTGATAGGGGAGTCGCAGGTCCAAAAGACTAGTGCCACACAGGGTACTTTGGGCGTTATGAACGAGAGTCCAGAATTTATCCCAGTTCCCCTTCAACTTCGTAATCATTATGTACTGTATATTTTCCATCTTTTCCGCGGTAATTAGAGATTAATTCCTGAACGAACTGCTACATCTTTCAATGTTTCAATAGCCCTTTTTAAATCATTTTGAAAAACCGGGGTATAGACATCGTAGTGCGATCCAGGATTGAAAATGTTAGTACGCATTAAATCTAAGTCTGAAATAATTTGAGCCGGCCATCCGGAAGCCCTTGCAAGAGCTCGAGATCTATTTATCAGCTTACTTAAGTCGAGCTGTTTAAAGTTCCCGTCGTATTGGTTACGTTTGGGCAAAAATTCGCTAACAAAACACTCGGTAGCTTTCCTCATGAAGTTTGCTGCAGCTGCAAATTCCTTTTGCCTAAAAAATGAATCCGCTTTTTCCAGATTAGTCTTTGATTCAAGTATGAATGGTTGTGGTTTGCCGCCTTTTACATCTTCATACATTTCCAATTTAAGCCAATTATTTCCCACATTTCTTGCATTAATTTTGCCTTTCGCCAGCTCAAAGAAATATCTATCATGCGTCATTAATATCATTTGGTAGTCTTGAACATATCGATCAAGAAGCAAGTTTAGAACGATATCACGATTACCCATATCTAAGCTTAAAAGCATATCATCTAGAATAAGGCACTTAAGCTGAACAGGGTTAGGTCGATAAACTGTATCTTCCAAGATAGCCAATCTTATTGACAGCCCAATTGCCGTCCATTTCGCTTCATTCAAAAAAGAATGCGCCCTCTTCACAACATTTTTTTTGCCATCGTATTTAGAGGTGATGATTCGTATTTCCGGCTCTACCCATCTTAGATTATCAAGCGGCTTTAAAGGGTCAATTGGGCTTGCTAACACATTGTACTGGGGAGCTATCAATTCTATCTTAAGTTCTATTTTTTGCTTGAAGTCTACGTCAAGTATTTCATTTGCTCTAACATTGATTAATCCGAGAAATCTACTTAGCTCCTTTTTCCACCTGGCTACTCTTTTTACCCATTGGCTGTAATAACGATAATTTTGCCTCATTCCAGGATCTGGGTCATTCAACATTGACGCGTTGGAATAGATTTCATTTCCTAACAGATCCTGAACTTTATGTGGTCCTTTGCGGATATCATCGAGCAACTCTAAAAAAGTGTTTCCGCCACTTGTTCGAATATAGGGCAAAATGTCACCTTCAAACCACTCAAAAAGATTGTTATCACTTGTATGTTTTGCATGATGCAGTCTGAATAACACTCTATAGTTAATGAAATCAGATGCCATACCGCTTTCCCGAATAGCTGCATTCGCTCTAATTGTTGTTATTTCCGCGTCAACTCCGGACACAAGATACTCGGTAGCACCTGCATCATCTAACACAACCTTTATATGCGCATTAGGATTTCTACCAGCATAAATATTAACAAGGCTGCTTTCGCCTCTTACAAAATACTTTTCAACTTTTGCATTGCTGCCTTTAAACGCACTTTCCAGCAGCGTATACAAGGCCCAGTAAATAGTTGATTTACCACTTCCGTTTTCACCATAGATAAGGAGGTTCTTACCATTTATTCTTAGAAGCGGACTATCAGGATCCTGCCTGGGAAAGAATTTAAAATTATTGATGTGAAGGGCTTTTATTTTCATGGTTTAGCTCAATGTTTGGTTTATGCGTTTTATTATCCAGCTTCTGTTTTCAGCAACAAGTATCCGGTTTCTTATCTTATTATCCTTTTGTTGCAGATCGTAATATAGTTTCAACACAAAGTCTTTCTTAGCCTGTTGGCCCTTAATCTCTTTAATGTCCTTAAATCTCACTAATTGCAACACGTCTATCTCAATTTCTTTCATGTGGTCCTCAAAATATAATTCGAAAGCCATTTGGTCAACGATCTTCTCAAATTCCATCGATAGTTCTTCGTTCGTTATGGCATCTAAGAGATTTCTGCTTGACTTCCTGATGAAAAGAATAATATCGACAAGCCTATTGAACTTTTCTTCAGTTTCATCTGAAGGGTAATGAACCAATAGTGGTTCCAGCGCCTGCACACTTATTATTTGGTCGCCGGTACCTGTTTGGGGTGATGTTTTCACCAGCTGATATAAGCCAACTTTAGAGTTGAGTATAGCAGTAAGATACTTTATCTTTTCACCGGTTGCAATACACGTACTATCCAGACAGTACATCTCTTCATCAGAATAAGCGAAGCGCATGATTGATCCAACCCTTTTCCACACTAACTTTTCCGTAGCAAACTGCAGTAGATATGCATCAGGCGGATTATTGTCTAATTCAAGCCAATGATGCTGGCCTTCGCCATTCCTATTTGTACATTGCCCTCTTGCCGACAACTGTTCCTGATAGTACAGCAGATGCTTGTAAATCGCCGGATAATCTCTTTTCAGATGCTTATTAGCGCCATATTTCACAATTATTATCCATTGATCAGAACGTTCAACCAAGTATCTGTTAATATCTCTGCCTCGTGCGAGCGGTTTTATTAATTCTGATGAACCAGAATGTTCATTTAAAAGCTCGTCCTTTTCTTGAGTAGAAATAATATAAGCTTCGTTAAACCCGGTTTTTATTCCGAAATTGATTTTTACATCCCAAGAGGAAAGTGGCTTTCCTTTCTTGGTAAAAGCCTCATTAATCTTAGCTTCCTCAATATCCAATATAATCCAAGCATCTTCGCTAATACTAGTGAGTGCAATGAAATTACTTTCGTCTAGAGCGATTGAGTTGAAAGTGCCTTCTAAAGTCAAACCTGTAGCTTTATTCTTGGAACTTTCATTCTTTCCGATATAGATGTTAGTGTCAACAGTGGCAGATTGAAATATCCCTGGACCGAGATTTATCAATTTTAGTGAGTTACGCTTTAATAGGAATTTCCTAAGGGACTTTCCATAACCGCCTTTCATCCATTTACTTGAAGTAATAAAAGTCAGAACTCCTTGAGATTTCAATATTTTGAACCCTTGTTCATAAAACAAACAAAATATGTCACCATTTCTTGCAAAAGTTTCGAATTTTTCACTCTCTAATATATCGGTGTCTTTGCCAAGTTTTTGCAATTGTATATAGGGTGGGTTACCTATTACAATGTCAAAACCTCCATTATCAAAAACGTCTTTAAAGAACAGATGCCAGATAAAATAGGGTTTCTCTTCCGTCTTCTGTATCCTATGGAGGGATCGCCTTTTCTTTTCAAAGGTTATGACCTCTTTTTTCATTTCCTCAAGCCTGGATTTGTCTTTACGACTAACTCTGTCAAAATCCCCAGCTTCATTTATCCAGCGACTTAGTTGGTTCTCCCGGAGCTCAAGGTTGTAATCTATATGTTCGTGTACCTTTTGTTCTATCTGCTTTTTCTTATCTGCTTTTTTGAGCGGATTTCGTTCATTAAAATACTTTTTAATCAGGTTTTGAATTTCCTCTACCGTCTCGCTACGGGTAAAGGTCATCTTCAGTTGTGATTGTATTACATTGCCAAATAAGTCTTTTGCGGGCTCATATATCTGCAAATCGTTTTTGCTATTACCAACAACACTCAGGTCAACTCCTTCAAATTTTTCCAATAGGCTATTACCTTGCATTATCTTATAGTCGAGGTTGGGCAGTGGGTGTGGTTTATCTTCATCTACCACTAATGCCAGCCAAAACCGGAGCCGAGCTATTTCAACCGCGCCATGCTCCAGATCTACACCATAAATGCTATTTTCAATGATCTTCTTCTTTGTCTCGCCATGGTCAAAATTTTCCATAGTTTTCAGGTATGGAAAGATATGCAGCTTGGCTTTA
Organism: Taibaiella sp.; assembly: GCA_021740995.1. Lineage (GTDB taxonomy): Bacteria > Bacteroidota > Bacteroidia > Chitinophagales > Chitinophagaceae > Nemorincola. Next base: position 16,574 of record JAIOYR010000044.1, on the reverse strand, counting down.
TAAATCTCCTGTAAAATGCCTATGGGAAACGCGCCTGAGCCAATAGCTGGGTCGCAAACTTTTACTTCATCGAGTAGTGCATTCAATCTAATTGCATTTTCACGTACCCTAAGATATCTACTAACCTGCTGATCCCTGATAAATGGATCTACTTCTGCGTCCTGAGGCAGGTGATTATGTAGATATTGCACCAGACTCTCCTGACACATATACTGCACTATTTCTTTGGGCGTGTAGAACGCACCTCTTTCCCTGTTCTCTTCCAGCAAATTTTCAAAGATATGCCCAAGCATTTCAGGGTCAATACCCACTTCCTGCTCATCCGGGCTGTTTTCATCTATTGTGAAATTGTACTGGGCAAAAAAATCGAACAAATCACCATAGTACTCTTTGGGAAAATTCATTTTTTCGGTACCTGGCTGGTCGTTGTCAAACAAGCCCCCGTTTAGGTACGGCACACGTGTGCCGGTTACTGAAAATACATTGTTTTTCCTGTCTGGCTGGTTGAGTGTGTTGTAAAACAGCTCGGTGAGGCATTCACTATAAAACTTGTCTTGATGTGCATACTCTTCAAACAAGTTGCACATAAAGTTATTTTCGCCGTCTTCCCATATCTCGTCGTTTTGTTTCTTTGTAGGGAGCACAGGGCAACCAAGCCAACCCTTTTTCTGAAGGAAGTGAAGAAAAACTATTCGTCCCAGCATCTTCTTTGCAAAATCCCTGATGGTTTTTTGCAGATCCTGGTCGTCGATATTTTTATCTACAAATAGCTTGCGATATGCGCTATTCTCATCAATATATCGCCAAAATTTCTCGTAATGCTCTTTGTACTTTTTAAAGAACTCCTTGTTAAGCACTTCTACTGAGAATGCATGGGTTACATCCTTCATTGATATCGAAGGCTTTTTATTTGCAAGCTCCAGCAATCTTTTTGCTGCCGTAGCGCCACTTTGTTGTTCGCCAAGTAAGTAAGTAAACCTCTTTTTCTGTGTCTCGCCTTTTTGTAGTTCTCCACTATCAAGGTCTATGTCACTCCATTTGGCAATGAAGCTAAACCGGTAATTTGATTGCTTCTTAGAATGGTAGAAAACAATAGCTCCGTGCGTAATATTCTGATCTATATACTTTGCCGCAATGTCGCGCAAACCTTGCCTGTTGCGTTCTATATTTATGCTCTCTGCCACCTCAACATCGAATAGCGCTATAGACTTGTCATCGCTCAGTTTTATCCGACCATATTGCTTGCCTGACTTTACTTTGTTGCTGTCGTCAAACACATGTTGTGGACGTGCAAACACCTCTATTTTGCCAAATACAAATTCCAATACCGATCTCCATTTATTGAAGTCGAATTGTCCTTTGAAAATGTCCTTCAGTTGTTTTTCGTTCATGGCTATATAGTAAAGCTTTCGGTTATAATAATATCAGGGTTGATGAGTTTTGTTACCGGTGGCAAATATCGCTGATGCTTTGTTTCTGCTTCAGTTTCATCTTTTTCCAGTGGGTAAGACTTCAATATGACTATAACTCGCTCCAGCAATATCACAGGTTTCAATGGTGCTGCTTTTACTGCTTTTTGCAGTTTGTTCAGGTCTCGTTGCAGGTTCTGGAATTTACCCTTCCTGATAGCCTCTTTAGCTAACATGATCAGCTCTTTTTCCGGTACATTGATAAACGGAAGGTTGATGAATGCATCAAGATATGTTAGTGCCCTCTTTTCATTAGGCCCCTGTGTCACATCCACTTTCTTGTCCTTTGCCTTTTCTTCTTCAAGGGCATTTGTAAAGTGTTCAATAGCTTTCTTTACCTGCTCATGGTGATGCTCGTGCAATACCATGTGTTTTTCGTCTGGCTTTGCTTCAAATTGTTTTACAGTCTCCAGAAAAGTAAGTTCTTCTATATCGCCATCTGTTTTCACATACAGGAAGGCATCTCTTCTGGTATCTCTTATAAAACTGATTGTTCCGTCCTTTAGTATCTTGCTTTTGCGGCCCACTCTCGCCCTCAGCGGCATATTCTTGATATGCTTAAATAGTTCAGGGTCTTTTTCCCTAAGCTCTCGTATACGCATCAAGTACACCAGTTTCTCATCCTTCTCTTCTTCAATAGCATGGTCGAATATTCCGAATGACTGTGTCTCTTCATCAGGCGAATACACCTGGCTATCTTCACCAAGCGCAGCATGAAACGCCTGTAGCTTCATGATAGCTTTTTTCTCCAGTTCTATATCGTCATTCACCTTGGCTGTAGGGAAGAAGTTAAATATATGCACTTCGCTCGCCCTGGAACCTATTCTGTTTACCCTGCCTATACGCTGCATCAACCGGGTAGAATTCCATGGCGTGTCGTAGTTGATAATAATATTCGCCCGATGCAGGTTTACGCCCTCAGCCAGTACTTCGGTAGAGAGTATTATGTCGTAATCATTCTTTTGTTCCGTTAGCGGATAGTTTGCATCAAAGTTTGCTTTAATGGCAGGCATTCTGTCCTTTCTTGATTTGCTATCAACTGTTATTATCCTGTGATCGATAGCGTTTTTTAGTTCACGTTCTAAATAGCCTGTCGTCTCTTTGCTCTCAGAAAATACAACAAGCTTCTGTTCAGGATTTATTTTCTTATCGAACAGCTTCTCCCTGATGTAAAAGATAAACTCAGTAAGTTTGGGGTCGTCATTTACCTTTTGCCAGTCAGCGTTTAGCTCCTTTAAAATTTCATAGTCTCTTCTTAAGCCAGTTTCAAATCCATGTTCAAAATCGTCCGGCTCGCATATTTCTATTGTTGGGTCTTCAAGAGACTTACTAATTATTAGATCCAGCAGTTCTTCTTCTCTGCCTGCATTAATGTATTCGGAAACAGGCAGATTGGGTGCTATATATATCTTGCCATTTTCAAACATAGTCACCATAGCTTTGGTCGCATTCATAAATCGCTCCAGAGACATTTTAAACGCGTAGAAGCTACTGTCAATTCTTTTGACAAGTAACGTTTTCATGATCTTTGCCAACTGAGCCGAGATCATGTCTGGTGTATGGTACTTCTTTTTCTTGTGTGGCTTTAGATTTCCAATCGCTTTATACCTGTTATACGTTAGCCCTTTGGTCGGGTGGCTTAAGTAAAGAATTGTTTTGTCATAGAGATCGTCGAGAAACTGGTCAAGTTTATACAATATTTTTTCGGGCTTTTTTACGGAAGGGAAGGTGATACCCTGTTCAATCAGATCCTGAGAATATTGAGTATGTATAGTAAGGTCTGTTCTTGTTCTTCTAACAGTAAGTGGCTCAATAACCTTTATTCTTATTTTATCGTAAATCCGCTTGACGCCCTCCTTCACGAGATTCAAGTTCTGCTCATTCTTCAGCCTCTTATATGCATCAATTTGCTGCCTGAAAAAGTGTTGTAGATTGCCAACTTCAAGACTGGAACTTTTACTGTCCTGAAATAGATAGACCTGATTCGCTATGTCCTCTGGCCGGTTATTAAGGGGTGTCGCGGAAACAAGGATCACCCGTTTACTTTCCCTACTCCCATCCGGCAAAATCTTTTTTGTCTGTGACTTGCATATCTTTTGTAGCTCATTATACATGCCCGCCGTGTCAGTTCTAAATTTGTGCGCCTCATCCACTATTATGAGGTCGTATTTCTCGGCGTTAGTTATTTTATGCAGGCTACCATTAGTTATAACTTCTACATTGTCCAGATGGAACTTATCTATCGTGTCCACCCAGTTATCCTTCAAAGCGGGAGGAACAATAATCAACGTCCTAGACCTATAAGTGGGAAAGCCATTGGAATAGAAATACTTCTTTGCTATCAGGGTAGCAACGATTGTTTTACCTAATCCCACCACATCAGCCAAAAAGAAGCCGTTATGCTTCATCATTTTGGAGTAGCCGTCATTTACCGCATCTATCTGGTAAGACAACCTCTTAAATCCTTTGGGAAGATCAGTAACAGAGTTTGGGTCGAATTCAATGCTCTTTCCAAAATACTCTATCAGGAATTTGAGATAAACCTCATAAGGCGTAAACGTATCGTTTAAGAAAGTCTCTTTTTTAAGTTTGTCAATATATTCATCTGAAACAGAAACTGATTCCTCCCACAGTTTTTCGAACGTTTCAGCAGCAAATTCAATATCTGAGTTATCTCTAAGTTCAACATTGAATTCAAAGTTCTTTGATAATCCCGCGTCTGTCAGGTTGCTTGATCCGGTAATTACTGCGCCATAGCCATGATTGTGCTTTTCCTTCTCCCGAAAAATATAGATTTTGGCATGTATGTTTTGTTTGGGGTGAACTTTTATCTGAACTTTTCTGGTGACAATATCCTCAATGAGTTGTAACATACCCGCTTCAACGTCCTTATCGTACTCTGCATGTTGTATGTTTTTTTTAATTTCCAGAAAGAAATCTTCCTGTGCTCTTTCAATATCTCCATCAAACAAAACTCCTTGTTGATGGGCATGGTATATCATCCTGTCGATATTGATACCGACAAGTATTCTTATTTCTGACGTTTTCTCAATAAACTTCCTGATTCTAAAGTAACCCGAAGCTCTAAAGTATCCAACCAAAGCATCGAAAAAGTGAATATTGCGATGCTTGAAGATGCCCTCGATTTTATTGATTAAAGTATTCTCATCTTCATTTGTGAAAAATTTTGTGGACATAGCTTTTTAATACTTCCCGAAAATAGTGGTTGAAACAATATAGTTATTCAAAAGTATTGAAAAGAGTGATTTATACAAGAACTATTCCTAAATGCTATAACACGTCTTTTTATGATAAGTATAGAAGCCGAGGGAGTTTACAATATTTTGACCGTTTGGGATTGTCTTCGGATTACTCCAATTCACTGAGAAAAGTGGAGACTGTATAGTTTTCTCCATTTGGAATTAGCACGCAGCCCTCCTTACCCGAAAAATGACTACAGCGAATGGAACAAGCTGCTCATTGCCCTGAACGTACAAGGGAGTGACCCTTCGATTCCTCAGGGCAGGCTCTTCGGACGATGATAGTGGCCCTAAAGCTGGTGCAATACTGAAATAAAACTAACTCACATACAAGTCCTTTTGTAGTGGGCCGCCGGGGGTTACGGCATAGGGGGTGAGGTCGGTGATGCCGGCGGTGCGGAGCACGTCTTCGTCGAGGAAGAGATTGCCGGTGCAGGTGGTGGCGGGTTGGGTGAGTATGTGGTAGGCGCCGTCCGCTACTATATGGGGTGTGCGGCTGCGGGCTATGAGCATTTCGCCACCCAGTATGTTGCGCACTGCGGATGTGGCTATAGTAGTAACGGGCCAGAGCGAGTTGGCAGCGATACCGTATTGTTTAAATTCTTCGGCCCATGCCAGGGTCATCATGCTCATATTGTACTTGCTCATGGTGTAGCCTATGTAGGGGGCTATCCATTTGGGGTTCATATCTATAGGCGGCGACAGGGTGAGGATGTGTGGGTTGGTGCCCTTGCGGAGGAAGGGTACGCAATGCTTGGTAACGATGAATGTGCCTCGGACGTTGATGTCGTGCACGAGGTCGAACCGCTTGGTGTCGGTCTGCTCTGTGTTGCTGAGGGAGATGGCGGAGGCATTGTTGACGAGTATGTCTATACCACCAAAGAGGGCTATTGCCTGCTGCACGGCGCTGAGCACCTGCTCTTCGTCGCGTATGTCGCACTGCACTGCCAGACCTCTGCCGCCGGCTTCGTTTACTTTTTGTGCTACGGTATGTATGGTTCCGCCGAGGCGTGGGTCTTCTTTTATGGATTTGCCAAGGACTACAATGTTAGCGCCCTCGCGAGCGAGGCGTAGTGCTATGGCCTCGCCTATGCCGCGGCTGGCACCTGTGATAAATGCTGTTTTGCCCTGTAGTGTCATGAGTGATGTTTGTGATAACGAAGATAAGGGAATGTGGGGAATTGGTTAAAAGGTTAAAAGGTTAAATGGTTAAAAGGAGGAATGTGGTTAAGACGTTAAAAGGTTAAAAGGTTAAATGGGGGAATGTGGGAATGTGGGAAATGTGGGAATGTGGGAATGTGGGGAATGTGGGGAATGTGGGGAATTGGTTAATAGGTTAAAGGGTTAAATGGTTAAAAGGGGGAATGTGGTTAAGACGTTAAAAGGTTAAAAGGTTAAATGGTTAAATGGGGGAATGTGGGAAATGTGGTTAATGTGGTAAATGTGGGGCCACCTTTTAACCCTTTATCCTTTTATCCCTTTTATCCCTTTGCCCCTTTATCCTTTTACCCTTCTTCGTGGTTATACCAAATTTCACAGTATTTTGGTTTTTTACTATTTACTTTTGGAGTGATGAAAATAATTATTGCACAGCAAAACTACCATATCGGGAATTTTGAGGCTAATACTGCCCGGATACTATCGGCTATTGCTGATGCAAAATGTGTGGGTGCAGATCTGGTGGTGTTCTCGGAGCTGGCGGTGTGTGGGTATCCGCCGAGGGATTTTCTGGAGTTTACAGATTTTATAGAGCAGGCTCATGCTGCACTGGCGGTGATAAGTGATGCTGCGGATACGATAGGTGTGCTGGTGGGTTGCCCATCGGTGAACCCGGAGGCTAAGGGTAAGAACCTGTATAACAGTGCCTACCTGCTTTATGACCAAAAGATACAGGGTATAGTGCACAAAACACTGCTGCCCACCTACGATATATTTGATGAGTACCGCTACTTTGAGCCGGCGGCTAAGTGGGAGGTATTGGAGTTTAAGGGTAAGCGGCTGGCGGTAACGATATGCGAAGATATATGGGACCTGGAGGATGACCCGCTATACAGGATGTGCCCCATGGATGAGCTGATAAAGCAGCAGCCGGATATAATGATCAACCTGAGTGCATCGCCATTTGACTATATGCATGCGGCAGGGCGCAAGGGGGTAATCAGGAAGAATGTAATGAGGTATAATCTGCCGATGATCTATTGCAACACGGTGGGTTCGCAAACAGAGATAGTGTTTGATGGCGGCTCTATAGCCATGAATAGCAATGGTAGTATAATAGCAGAGCTGCCTTACTTTGCCGAGGCGATGCAGGTGGTGGAGTGGGATGATGATGGGCTGAGTGCAGACTCCCCGACAGCAGTGGTGCAGACAGAGGAAAGTGTCGTAATAAAGACGCTGATGCCCGAAATGAATATAAGCCAAATACACAGTGCATTGCTGATGGGTATCAGGGATTACTTTGGTAAGATGGGCTTTGATAAGGCTATAGTGGCATCGTCGGGTGGGATAGATAGTGCGGTGGTGCTGGCACTGGCCTGCGAGGCACTGGGGGCAGGTAATGTACGTGCATTGTTGTTGCCGTCGCAGTTTTCTACTAATCACTCTGTAGACGATGCAGTGCAGCTATCTGTGAACCTGGGCAACCAGTATGACATCATAGCCATCAAGGATGTGTTTGAAGCGTATGAGCAGGCACTGCATCCGGTGTTTAAGGATTTGCCTTTTAATGTGGCAGAAGAGAATCTGCAGTCACGGATAAGGGGAGCAATGGTGATGGCGCTGGCAAATAAGTTTGGGTACATATTGCTGAACACATCAAACAAAAGCGAGCTGGCTACGGGCTACGGCACCCTATATGGCGATATGGCGGGCGGGCTGGGTGTGCTGGGCGACCTGTATAAACTGCAGGTGTATGCACTGGCACGCTACATAAACCGTGACAGCGAGGTGATACCGCAAAACATAATAGACAAGGCACCGAGCGCAGAGCTGCGCCCCGGGCAAAAAGACAGCGACAGCTTGCCGGAGTATGATACGCTGGACCCCATATTGTTTCAGTACATAGAGCACCGGCAGGGGCCGGCAGAGATAGTGAGAAAGGGCTATCATGCAGCACTGGTGGGCCGTATACTGAAGTTGGTAAACAATAATGAGTATAAGCGCAATCAGTTTTGCCCCATCATCAGGGTGTCGCCAAAGGCATTTGGTATGGGGCGGCGTATGCCGATAGTGGGGAAGTATCTGGGGTGATAGATGGAAATGGATAAATGTGTAAATACTTATAAAACGGAACAATGTACAATCTGGATGACCTGGATATAAATAAGCTGTACACCTATGCAGACTACTACAGTTGGCAGTTTGAAGAGCGTGTGGAGCTTATAAAAGGACGAGTATTCAGGATGGGTCCTACGCCCAATTATTTTCATCAGTCAATAGCAGGGGAATTGTATGGTTTGCTGAGAAATTTTTTAAAGGGGCATCCCTGCAAAGCCATGATAGCGCCATTTGATGTGCGGCTACCCCGAAAATCGAAAGAAGACAAGGATATAGTAACGGTGCTGCAGCCTGATGTGTGTGTGGTTTGCGATCCTTCAAAGTTTGACTACAGAGGTTGTATAGGTGCGCCGGATATTGTAGTGGAAATTCTCTCTCCGGGTAATAACGCGAAGGAGCTTAGAAACAAATTTGAAGTGTATGAAGAAGCCGGAGTAAAGGAATACTGGGTTATTTCTCCGCAGGACAATACCTTTCTGATGAACACACTTGTAGATGGTCGTTACGTCACTTCCCGCCAAATGGCTGCCGGCGATATTGTTACTACTACTGTATTGCCGGGTTTCACTATAGACCTCAAGGAGCTTTTTGACGCTGCAAAAATCTGATGTTTTTTGTCGGTGATTGGTAGAGCGGATTTTCTCAAGTTATGATTAGCTAAGCCGGCCTCTTGTAAAGAAATTTGTGGATATCTTTTTGGCAAAGTGGATACAAGCGGTGTGGTAAAGCCGGAAATTTGTAGCAAACATATCTATATGAAAAAGCTACTGATTGTATCACTTTTACTGGCCGGCATCCGGCTGCATGCTCAGCGTGTATTTATTACTAAGTTCTCAGGGCAGGCTGATGTGAAGATCTATGAGGCGAAATATGAATCTCAGGCCGACCTGAAGGTTTATAAGGTGAGTTTTGAAAGCCAGTCGAGAGGTAATGAGGGTTACTGGTACTTTGTGGAAAGGGAGGGCTTGTCTGATTTGAAGATAACCTTCACTTCCGAAAGCAGCGCGGATATAAAGATATACTACGTAAAATACTCGAGCCAGGCAGGCTGGGTAAATACCTCCAAGAAGTGTTTGCTGGATTGATGGGGGGGGAAGTTTTGAGGAAGCGGGGCGCTCGACTGGTGGGGCGGCACGTCTAACAGAGGGGATAAATCGAATTGTTTTCTATATTTGTAGAGAAACGAAATTTATGCCCTGCAAGTATCTGTATCCGTTTATGTTGGTAATATTTGCTTTTTCCTGCAAGAAACAAGAAAAAGCTACATCTCCTATCATTGTGACAGAAGATAGTACATCTAATTATATTGATTCTCGGGATTTCATGTTCATTCCTATGGATAGTGCTAAGTGGCGCATTCATTGCCAGGGAACTATGAGAGATACGGGTAGTGGTTTTCGTTGGGATACGACAACGCATATGATTACCACTGTCGTTTCAACAGGCAGGACATATGATGATAATTCCGGTCATTATCATATTTTTTCAGCAACCACTATTATATTTGGAATATACAAAAACGATACTATTTTAAAGCCATGGAGTCGGGGTTCTGATATTTATATTAAAGAAGATACACTTGGTAAGAAGGTAATTTTAAGTGGTACCGATACATTAGACTATAATACAAAAGCTGGTGATATTGTCAAAACTTTCGACAGGTGGCCTACATGCAGCATATCAAAAATTGATAGTGTATCGCTAAATGGAAAATATTACAGGAGATGGGTATGTACAACAGTTTCAGGTAGATCTAATTTTTATATGTCTTATGGAATAGGCGGCCAGATGGGTATACTTTCTAAAAATTACCAATACCATTATTATTATATGGGGTTTGGTGGAGAAGCTAGAAGCCTTGATTTTATCTATAAATCTGACAGTATACATTTTGACTATGAATATTATTAAGGATTATGTGCTTCAGGCTACATTTTTAGTGTCATCCTTTGTTCAAATCTTTTAGATTAAAACTTTATTTCATTACTCAATCATATCATTTTTATCTCTTTTCGCTTTTGCCCTAACATTAGTTACTTTTGTTTCCCTCATAAATTTTTTTGTCGTGAAGTTAAAGTCGCTGGAAATAAAAGGGTTTAAGTCGTTTGCCGACAAAACCCATATCATACTGGACAATCCTATAACCGGGATTGTAGGGCCCAATGGTTGCGGCAAATCTAATATAGTAGATGCGATACGCTGGGTGATAGGCGAGCATAAAATAAAAGCATTGCGCTCAGACAATCTGGAAGACCTCATCTTCAATGGCTCCCGCACACGTAGTGCATCGGGCATGGCCGAGGTGTCGCTGACGTTTGAGAACACCCGCAATCTGCTGCCAACTGAGTTTACTACTGTTACCATTACCCGCAAGTTTTATAAGAACGGCGAAAGCGAGTATCGCCTCAATGATGTATCGTGCAGGCTGAAGGATATACACAATCTGTTTCTGGATACGGGTGTGAGCAATGACTCTTACGCTATCATAGAGCTGGGCATGGTAGATGATATAATAAAAGATAAAGAAGGCAGCCGCCGCCGCATGCTGGAGCAGGCAGCCGGTATATCTATCTACAAGACACGAAAGAAAGAAGCCAAACAAAAACTGGAAGGTACAGAGCAAGACATATCGAGGATAGAAGATTTGCTGTTTGAGATAGGTAACAATTTGCGCACACTGGAAAGCCAGGCTAAGAAAGCTGAGCGGTACCTGGTGGTGAAGGGTGAATATAAAGAAGTCAGCATAGAGTTGGCAAAGGCAAGCCTGGAGCACTTCAACGAGCAATATAAAACCCTGAATGAGCAGAACGATGCCGAAACAGATAAGCGCACGCAACTGGAGGCAATAGTAGCCACAGAGGAGGCATCGGTAGAGCAGCAGAAGGTAAAGCTGATAGAGAAGGAGCAGGAGCTGAACGGGCTGCAGAAGCGGTTTAACGAGTTGGTGAACCGTGTGCGGCAACTGGAAAGTGATAAGAAACTGGCTGCACAAAAACTGGAACACCTGCAGGAGCGCGATAAGAATTTGCGTGATTTTCTGGCAGGTGCCGGAGGACAATCTACAAAACTGGAGGAGTCAATCGTGTTTTCTGAAAAGCAGATAACGGATGAAACTGCTGCACTGGAAAACATAAAAACAGAACTGGAGGGATTGCGTGCATCGGTAGATGAAAAGCGCAAAACGTATGATGAGAAAAAAGTAGCGCTGGAGCAAATGCGCAACGACTACCAGCAGCGTCAGCGCGGACAGTTTGAGGCTGAGAAAAAAGTGGCAGTGGCAGATACATCGGTGATGAACCTGCAGCGGGGTATGCAGCAGTTGCAGACAGAAATGGCGCAGCGCGGCACACAGATAACACAGCTGAGCACAGAGAAAAAAGACACAGAAGAAAAGCTGGAAGACCGGCAAGGAGAATTGCAGGATCTGATAAGCAGACATGAGGAGATAAAGACGAAAATACTGCAAAGCCAGGAGCAGATGGAAACACTGCGCGCAAAGCTGGTAGAAGAAAACCGTAAGCTGGACAGCCGCCGCAATGAGCATGACCTGCTGAAGTCGCTGGTGGAGAGCCTGGAAGGGTACCCGGACAGTATCAAATTTCTGAAGAAGAATAAGGAGTGGGATAATACGGCCCCGCTGCTCAGCGATGTATTTGTGGTACAAAATGAATACCGCACTGCACTGGAAAATGTACTGGACAACTATCTGAACTACTACATAGTAGCCAACCCTGCGGAAGGTGCAAAAGCAGTATCGCTGCTGGATACCAACAAGAAAGGGAAAGCAAATTTTTTCATACTGGATCATCTGGGCGAGTACACACAGACCGCATCTGATGCGCCAGCAGGGGCTATACCTGCGCTGGATGTGGTAACGGTAGATGAGCAATATGCAGCCCTTGCCAAGAGGCTGCTAGGGCATGTGTATATAACAGAAGAAGGTACAGATATATCGGGCGCAGTGCTGCAAAACGGCAATGTGCTGGTGAGCAAGACCGGCAAAATGATACGGGGCAAGTATACCCTGGGCGGTGGCTCTATAGGCTTGTTTGAAGGAAATAAAATAGGTCGTGCCAAGAACCTGGAACGACTGGCTAAAGAAATAATAGAACTAACAGCTACTACTGCAGAGCTGAAACAATATGTAGCAGATACGCAAACCCTCATTACAGGCTTCAATATGGAGCTGAATGATAAGGCTATAGAGCAGGCAAGGCGCGATGTGAACACATTGCAGAACCATGTAGTGAATCTGGGGCATAGAATAGAGAATTTTGAGCACCTGAACCAGAACGGTGATAAGCGTGTAGCCGAGCTGCAGGAGCAACTGGATGCTACCCACGAAAGCATACAGGATACCCGCGAAGTACTGGAAACAATAACCGCAGAGCTACAAGGACTGCAGGAAAAGATACGTGGTGCAGAGGAAGAGTTTCGCGCAGTGGAGCTGGCATTTAATGAGCTGACACTACAATACAACAATCAGAATCTGGCAGTGACGCGCCAGCAAAGCAAGCTGGAAAATCTGCGGCAGGAGCTGGTATATCGTACCAATCAACTGAAGGAACTAAAGCACCAGATAACCAGCAATACGGAGCAACTGACACTGGTAGCAGGGCAACTGGAAGAAACCGGTAAAGTGCTGCACAGTGGCGACAATGAGCTGTATGAGCTGCTAAGCAAGAAGGAAACCGAAGAGCGCGAACTGAATGAGAAGGACAGGGCATACTATGAAATGCGCAATAATATAAGCGCGCAGGAAAGCAGCCTGAACCAGAAACGCCGTGAGAAAGACCATGCAGAAACATTGCTGAGCAGCATAAAGGACAAACTGGGCACTATGAAGCTGCAGGTGGCTGGTATGAGCGAGCGACTGACAATAGAGTTTAAAGTGAAGCTGGATGATATACTGGACCAGCCAAGAACTGGTGAACAAAGTATTGAAGAGTTGACGGCAGACGCCGAAAAAATGAAGAAGCGTCTGGATAACATGGGTGAGATAAACCCAACGGCTATAGAGGCGTATACAGAAATGAAAGTGCGCAATGACTTTATAGTAGAGCAGCGCGATGACCTGGTGAATGCCAAGGACTCTCTGCTGGCTACAATAGAAGAAGTAGAAAACACTGCCAATGCCAAGTTCAGAGAGACATTTGACGCAGTGCGCGAGAATTTTGTACACGTATTCAAGGCGTTGTTTACTGCCGAGGACAACTGTGACCTGCGCCTGACTGACCCGGACAATATAGCAGACAGTGGCATAGAGATATATGCACAGCCCAAGGGTAAAAAGCCAAGTACGCTCACTCAGCTATCGGGTGGGGAGAAAACGCTGACATCTACCGCATTCCTGTTTGCGATATATCTGATTAAGCCAGCCCCATTCTGTATACTGGATGAGGTGGATGCACCGCTGGACGATGCCAACGTAGGAAAGTTCACACAGATGATACGCAAGTTCTCAGACAACTCGCAGTTTATAATTGTTACCCACAACAAGCAGACAATGGCTGCTGTGGATGTGATATATGGTGTAACCATGCAGGAGCCCGGTGTGAGTAAGCTGGTGCCGGTGGATTTCAGGAGTTTGAATTAAAGAAAACAAATCAGGCTACCTTTTCCGGGTAGCCTGATTTGTTATATAGTTATCTTGAATTTCTATTACTTTTCTATAGCCGCTATCACCACATCACGGCTGGGCGGGGAAGAGCAAAGTCAGGTCTAGTGAAAACCCTGGCAGCACGGAGGAAACCACCGAATCGCCCGCATATAAAAATGGAGAGGCAACGTATTTACCGTTAGTGAGTGTATATACCAACATATTCTTTTCCGGTGGAAAAACCACCCAGTATTCCTTCACGCCTGCCTCCTCATAAATTTCGAATTTATCTTTCAGCTCCTTTTTGTTGTTTGAAGGTGAGAGAATTTCCACAACGATATCCGGAGCTCCTATGCATCCTCTTGCATCAAGTTTTGCCTTGTCGCAAACCACGCAAAGGTCGGGCTGTAGCACAGTAGTAATATCTTTGTCGTCTTTCGACTTACGTGGAAAACGAACATCGAAGGGCGCGGAAAACAATTCGCAAGAACCACCTTTCAAGAACTGGTATATCTCTCCCTGTATAACAGTCGATAGCCGCTGGTGTGAGTAATTAGGAGCAGGACTCATTTCGAAAATTCTACCACGTATCAGCTCTACTCTCTGCTCAAATGTCCATTTGAGATAGTCAGCGTAGGTATATACAAGATTAATATCGAGGTCTGCCAGTTTCATAATAAGATTGTTGTTATAAAAGTAACAACTAAAACACAACAAGCAATGCTACTTATTGGTATTCTATACAAATACCTATATTACTTTTCTATTGCGGCAATCACCTCACTGCTTGTTGGGCTGGTGCGGGCAGCAAACATAGCTACCAGTTCTCCTTTTTCGTTGATCAGGTATTTCTGAAAGTTCCATTTCACATCGCTATCCTGAAAACCGTTGTGCTCTTTTTCAGTAAGCCACTGGTATATGGGGGCTTTATCGGCGCCTTTCACTGTAATCTTTGATGCCATAGGAAAGGTTACACTGTACTGTTTTTTGCAAAACGCAGCTATCTCTTTGTTGCTGCCCGGCTCTTGTGCGCCAAAGTCGTTTGCAGGAAATCCTACTATTACCAACTTGCCTTTGTATTTTTCATATATTTTCTGGAGGTCGGCATACTGGGGCGTGTTGCCGCACTCAGATGCGGTGTTTACCACAAGTATTTTTTTGCCTTTGTACTTCGCAAAGTCTATGGTGCTGCCATCGAGCGCAGCTACCTTGAAATCATAAATGCTTTTGGGTACATCGCCCTTTGGGGCACCGAAAAAGAACAGGAAATTGAACATTAGCAGTAAATGGGTAGCCATATTGATTGATTGTTTAAGTGACAAAACTACAGAGATTTGGGGTGCTCAGAAAAGAATTTTTGTAATCTTAACACTTCAGTTATTCGCTGTTGTGGTTGGCTCGCTTTGGAAGTATTGATTTTATGTCTATTTTGGTAACAAGAAAGTGAGGTATATAGATTGGTAATGTGGTGCTTGGTGGTGCTTGTGGCTGCTGCAGTGCATCGTATTGTTTCTATTTCTGTCTTGTCTTTCTATCTTTGATTTAACATATTATGGCTAAGCACAAACAAACCCCCAAAGCACAAACACAACCCAAAGCTGAACAGTCTGCTCCCCCAAAAGTAGCGACCGCTGCAACTGTGGCCACTAATGCACCTGCAGTAAAGTGGCTGATGATAATACTGGCCGCTGTAGTGCTGCTGGTGAACATACGCATAGTGAACTATGATTATTCACTGGACGATCCGTTTTTCACCAAGGACAATCCTAATGTAAGTCAGGGGCTTTCTGCTATAAAGGAGTTCTTTACCCATGCCGCTTATTATGGTGTGTTTCAGCATCACGATGCCTCTTACCGTCCGCTGATGCTTACCAGCTTTGCGGCAGAGAAAGACATGTTTGGTTTCAATCCATTTACCGGTCACCTTATCAATCTGCTGCTGTTTGCATTGGAGGTAGTGGTGCTGTTTCAGTTGCTCAGGCGCATGTTTCGGGATATGTCTCCGTATATACCGTTCTTCATAACGATGTTGTTTGCATTGCATCCCATCCATACCGAGGTTATTGCCAGTATCAAAAGCCGGGATGAAATAATGGGGCTGCTCTTTGCGGCGCTGGCACTGGGGCAAACATTGAAATATATCGACACCGAAAAAATCAAAGAATTGCTTTTGTCGGCATTGTTCTTTTTCTGTGCATTGATGTCGAAAGAAACGCCGATAGCACTGGTGATTATAGCACCGCTTACTATTTATTTCTTTAGGGAAGTTGCCGTATCAAAAATTGTAAGGGCTACGGTACCGTACATCGCTGTGGCTGCTGTGTACATGGTCATGCGGGCAATGTTTATAGAAAGTGATGGTGAAAAAGTAGTGATACTGGTGAATAACAATGCGCTGATGGCTGCCACCAACTATGGAGAGAAACTGGCTACGCTTCTATACATACAACTGAAGTACCTGATACTACTGGTGTTGCCTCATCCGCTTTCTTACGACTATTCTTATAACCAGATACCGATAATAGGTTTCAGCAGCCCCAAGGCGCTGGCGGCAGTTGCTGTTATCGCCGCCATGTTTGTATACGCAGTCAGGACCTTCAAAGCCAGGAATGTATTTGCTTACTGTATCCTTTTTTATGGGCTGTCTGTGGTTATTACCTCAAACCTGTTGGTAGATATAGGTGCTACTATGGCAGAGCGTTTTATTTTCTCTGGTTCGCTGGCATTCTGTATTGCACTGGTGCTGATATTGGCAAAAGTGCTGAAAACAGATACCCGCAATATGAGCTTTGCTACTGCGCGGCCCATGTTTATGGTAATGGGGGTAGTTTGTTTGCTATATGCTGCAAAAACGGCAGCGCGAAACGAGGCATGGACCAACAACCTGACCCTGTACAAGACGGGGCTGGAAACAGCACCTGATAGCTGGCGGGCGCAATACCTGCTGGGGGTAGAGTATACCAAGATGAT
>JAIOYR010000141.1 GCA_021740995.1 Taibaiella sp. | reverse complement strand
AGTCGAAAGAGACACCCAGACGCTCAAACCCGCGGATATGTGTATCCAGCCTACGCCGCCCTATCTTATCGCCTCCCGGCTGTGGTATATATGCCTTATGAAATCTTGCGAGCAATGGCCCGGCAAGCATTACAGTACCACGCAGCCGTCCCGACTTCTTCCGGAACGTATGTGTGTTAAAATATTCCGGGTCTATATCATCCGCAACCAAAGTGATGCTATTCGCCGAATGACGGGTGATTTTCACACCCATATCTCCCAAAACCTCTATCAAGGCATTGACGTCGGCAATGTCGGGCACATTATTCAGGGTTACAGGTTCACTTGTGAGCAACGAAGCACACAACACCTGCAAAGCCTCATTCTTGGCACCCTGAGGAGTTATTGATCCATGTAGTTTTCGTCCACCTTGTATTTCAAATGCATCCATCTTGAATGCAAGATACTAAATCCCAATTGCTGCATCGCGGAGGTAACCAAATGATTTCTTTGTTACGCTGAAACGGATTAGTGACAAAACGTTCACTCAAAAATAAACCAGATGTATGTAGCTGTCCATTGCGGTACCATCTACCTTAACCAGATGAACCCGAAATGCCTCCATTATGTGAGATGTGTTATTTGTCGTATTTTTGCGCATCATTTCCAGTTAATAACTTGAATTAAACAATTACAATTATGAAATTATTGCAGGTACTTTTGTTGGCCTTACTTATCCCATCTCTCATTTTCGCACAGGAAGTTACCGTCAAAGAAGGGAATGTGAAAATGGGCAAAACGAAAATCTGGTGCTATCAGGCTACTTATAATTACGACAAAGCCATAACCATAGAAACTATTGAGGCAGATCTGGGACGGGCAAACCTGAAACGCACGAAGAAGAAGAAAGGATTTTGCATTTACAGGGGTGTGTCCTGGGCCGAAATGAGCAATAACAAGGCCGACTACATTTATAAAACAAAAACCAAAAAAGGAAAAACCACCGTGTATCTGTCTGCCTCAAAGGGTTACGACAACTTTGTGACTACGAAAACAGAACCCGAATTTGCTGGCAAAATCATTGCTTATCTTAATAAGCTGAACGGAGAAATTGCAAATACATTGGCGATCAGGGCTAAAGAGCAAGAGCTTAAATCGATAGAAAAAAAGAACGAAGAAATAAACAAACAACTTGCTGAATCTAAAAAACAGGAAGCAGAAAAAGCAAAAGAACTGCAGAACCTGAAGCGTGTGCAAACTGCACCTGCACCGGTGAAGTAGTATATGTACTCCTCAGAAACAAGGCTATAACAATACAGGGTAACGGCTAGCAAAAACAATAAATGAGCACACGCATTCTGACACTTTTTGGTGAAGAAATAGTACCTGAACCACAGAAGCCTGTGCCGCGACCACGTGCCAGTAAACCTGACAAACCAGAAGCAGTGGAAAGTGACGTCGCCGACACCAATGCTATAGCTGACACTGTTAATGAAACTATACCGGAATTACCGACCGTAGAAAATACTATTGTCGAAGTTGCGGACCAACTGCCGACACCCGTTTCCGAAGAACAGACGAATGAAAAATCGCCTCCGGAAATTATTCCGGAAGACTGGAACGGAGAAAAAAACTACTACGGTATAGGAGAAGTTGCTGACTTCTTTAAAGTAAAAACTTCACACATCCGGTTCTGGACCAATGAGTTCAAACTCAAGGTACGTACTACCCGAAAGGGCGACCGCCTTTATACACCAGAACAGGTCAAAGAACTCCGTGCCATTTACCACCTGGTAAAAGGCAGAGGGTTCACACTATCAGGCGCCAAAGCAAAACTGAAAACGCAGAACAAACGCGATGTGACTACTGTGGATCTCCGGTCCTCATTGACACAACTCAGAGATAAACTTGTTATTCTGCGCAACCAGCTTGTGTAGATGTTGCATACCGCTATCTGGTTCCTTGGCACCTGAAGACTTTCAGAACATGAAAAAATACGTAAAAGGGTTTCTTATGGCACTCAACATTTTGGCTGGCGTACCCGCTGTGGCACAAATCCCCCATGTATCTATTACCCCTTTGCCGGCAACACCCAAAACCGCACTGGATCAGGTTATTCAACCTGCAACTGCAGACTTTGAAGTAACTAAAGACCCAAAGAACAATGATGTCGTTTACAAGGGCATATTCAGCTACCAGAACATGGAAAGCGAAGCTTCTTTCAGTTGGCTTCCCTCTGGCATTGACGCATACAAGCCCGAAATAACTGCTATCGTGTACCTGAGGAAAAATCTGAAGAAGTACAAGCTACTGGTATTTCTGGGTACATGGTGCGGCGACTCTAAAGAACACATCCCCACACTCTTCCGCACACTATCAGAATCGAATATTGCCTATAACGACCTGATGATAGTAGGGATGGACAGAGATAAGACTACCACCGGAAAAGCGGCTAAGAAACTGGTCAGAAAATACAAGGTCAAGTACCTGCCAACAATCGTTGTTACAGATGCCCGCGGCCATGAAGTAGGACGCATCACAGAATCTGTAGAAAAAAGCATAGAACAGGATCTGGCAACTATCATAAAAGGACAGGAGTAATGCACTACCTGCGCACAAATGCCGCCTGATTCAGCAAATCCTGTACTCGGTCCGGAGATACCGGGACATTATATTTTCCTTGAATTACGAGATACCCACCATCAGACTTCACATAGTCGGTAAGGAACTTCATGTTGATGATGTACGACTTGTGACAGCGATAGAAAGTAGGCGTACTGCTTAGTGTGTCTCCAAGGTTCTTCAGCGTGCGACTTATCGTGAGTTTACTACCATCGACGAAAGAAATATCGGTGTAAGTATTCTCCGCTTTGAAAAAGAGAATTTCATCCAGTTTTAGAAACTTAACAGAATTTGCGTCTGGTACAGCTATCCTGTCCAGCCCTCCTTCTTTCAGGTTCTCCTTCAGCAATGCAAGATTGCTGTTTGCACCCCTTTGGGTTCGCTTCTTCAAGCGTTCTACAGCCTGCTCCAGATCTGCGGGCTCCAGTGGTTTCAGCAAATAATCTACAGCCGACAACTTGAATGCTTTCACTGCATAGTTATTGTACGCTGTCACAAAAATGATCTCGAAACTAATCTCCTGCTCATCAAAAAAATCTAAAAGTTCCAGGCCACTATATCCCGGCATTTCAATGTCGAGAAATACAACGTCGGGCTTCAATTTGCGAATAGCTTTTACACCGGCAGGCAGGTCTCCGCAATCGTCCACCACCTCCACATCGGGACAATATTCCTTTAGCATTTTACTCAACAGGCTTCGCGCCCTTGCCTCATCATCTATTAGTATCGCTTTCATAGTCATTAGTTTAATGGTATCGAAATAATTACGGTCGTCCCCGCGCTTTCGCCCTGTTCATCGGTCTTATCTATGTAGACAACACCTATGCTCTTGTCTCGTTCTCTGTTGAGTAGTTCTATACGTTTGCTGTTGGCATCGGTGGCAAAGGGATGATGACGCTCGGCACGCGTTTGCTTAATTGTTTCTGCACGCTGCCTGCCAATACCATTATCATCGATGGTCACACACAGATTGCCGTTGATGCGCATAAACTCTATTCGCAACCGCTTATTTCCTTTCTTGTGCAGCAACCCATGCTTAATAGCGTTTTCCACGTATGGCTGCATTATCATTGACGGAATCTTTATAAGTTCTGCCTCTACACGTTCTGCCAGATCAATTTTATATTCAAATTCCTCATTGAACCTGATCTTCTCCAACTCCAGATACAAACCCAATGCTTCAATTTCCTGTTCCAGAGAAATCGATTCCTTCTCAGACATTTCCAGTATCATTCTGGTTAGCTTCGACATTTTCACCAGATACGTCGACGCGTTTCTCTTATCATCAGAAAAAATAAAAGACTGAATTGTATTAAGCGCATTGTAGAAAAAATGTGGGTTCATCTGTGCCCTTATTGACGTCAGCATAGAGTTGCGCAGGTTCTTCTCCAGTTCCATTTTTTCCAGTACCAGCGCATTCTTTTTCTTGAGCAATCCTGTCTGCCATTTAAAATAACTATAGATGCCGATGGCCAACAATACGAAGCCCGAAATCCAGAACCAAGCTTGTCCCCAAAACGGCTTTTTAATATGAAAAGACAGCAATTGCTGCGGATAAGTTGCTCCATCATCCGACATTAACTCAAATGCGATATCGTAACTGCCCGATGCCAGTGATGCCAATTTCAGATTACGTATTGCATTGTCGGCCAACTGCCACTTTCCGTCGTTTATCTTATAGTAAAGCTTGTAGCGGGTAGTGCTATGAAAGGACAGTATGGAATACACAATATCAATATCATTCTGTTTGTACGAAAGCTGAGAAAGGCCGGCTTTCTGTGTGCTTACACCGTTTACCATTATACTGTTAACTATAAAACGGGGAGAAGCATCGGTTTGTTCCCGCATACCTGCACCCATAACAATCAGTCCCCTATCGGTAGCAAAAAAGTACTTACCATTGGTGTACTCTATGTCATTGATATCCTCACTCCTGATACACGGGTGAAAACGAACAGGAACCAGCTTATTGGTCAGCGTATCCACCTGCAACAGGTCATTTGCAGTGAGCACATAAAGATTGTCACCTGCACACCTGATATTCAGTATCTGCTGCCCTTTCCGTTCATCGCTCTTTATAGTAGATATCCGGCCGGCAGCATCTATCATAAACACTTCTGCCTGGGGTGTAAGCATGAATATTTTGCTGCCATACCGCACCAGCTTCAGCGCAAATATGCTACTGTTGCCATTTTTGAGTTCCACCGTGCCCCGGGGGGTGACCACATGCAATCCCGAATTGGAACCAAGATATATGCTGGACGAGACAGGATTGTATGCTAAAGTGCGGGTACGGGTATTGGATAAAAACTGGCAATATTCTGGCCTGCCGCTATCTGCAGTTGCTGAAAAAAGGCTGTCCCACGGGCTTGTAATGTCATTCCTTACCTTAAGCAATCCGGGAAAACCGCTAGCTGCCAATGCA
>JAIOYR010000140.1 GCA_021740995.1 Taibaiella sp. | reverse complement strand
GGGGCGAACCAATATTCTACTCCAACACCCGTGAGCAGGGATGGGATGGCACCTACAAGGGTGTACCACAGCAAATGGGCGTGTACTACTACACAGTAATCCTTGCCCGTCCGGGCTATCCCGAAAACTCGGTGTACAAAGGCGAGGTAACGCTGATAAGATAAGCAGCAGCATGCTCAGTCAACATTTGATAAAAATCCCCCCGAATAGAAAACGGGGGGATTTTTGTAACATCTTTTTTGCAGATGTGCATACATACCCAATCAATGGTTCAGACATTGTATATTTGAAACGTAAACAGAAACACAATGAAGCGAATAGTGGTTTTTTGCGGCTCAGGAGAAGGATATAATGAGGTGTACAGAGAAACCGCCTATGACCTCGGCGGTATCCTTGCATCGCGTGATATAGATGTTATCTATGGTGGCGCCAAAGTAGGCCTAATGGGTGCGCTTGCAGATGGCGCACTGGAAGCCGGCGGGAAAGTGATTGGTATCATACCCTTCTTTCTGAAAACAAAAGAAGTAGCACATGAGGGGCTCACAGAACTCATAACAGTAGATACCATGCACGAGCGGAAACTGAAAATGAATAAACTGAGCGATGGTGTAATAACACTACCCGGCGGCTGGGGTACCATGGAGGAGCTATTTGAAATGCTTACCTGGAGTCAGCTGGGGCTGCACAAGAAACCTATAGGCCTGCTCAATGTAAATGGCTACTACGATGCGCTGAAAGCACTCTGCAGCAACATGGTTCAGGAAGGTTTCTTAAGTGAAAACGTAAATGATTCATTACTCATCAGCGAATCGGCGGAAGAGCTCTTGTTGATGATGGACGCATATACACCTCCTCCGGTATCTCAATGGCTTACAGAGCGCACATCCTGATTTCAAATGGCTGTAACCCGCCTGTGTATCCTGACTTTTGATTTAACTTCGCACACATGTCCTTAAAAACCACCCAACTTCGGATTACAAAATTCACCAAAGATTTTTTATTGGCATCCCGTTTGCTGCAATTGTTCCAGCCATTCAACAAATTGTTTGGTTTCATTTACAATTTCAACCTGCTGACATCCTGGGTACATAAAAACAAAAAAGCACAACTGCTTACCAATGATTTCTATAGACCTGTTCGCAATTACGACGACCGCCTGATAAGTTTTGAAGCAATCGCAAAACACTATAAGCTCGATGAGCTACCTGTTTGCTATCTCGAATTCGGAGTGGCTTCCGGCAATTCATTTAAATGGTGGCTGGCTACCTGCAAAAACCCTGCATCCCGATTTTATGGTTTCGATACCTTCGAAGGACTGCCCGAAAGCTGGGGCGTGTTTTCGAAAGGCGATATGCACTCTCCTATACCTGAAGTGAATGACGCACGCGCCTCATTTTATAAAGGAATATTTCAGGATACGCTCAATGGTTTTCTGGATGAGCATGGCAAACAAATACGTGCCACCAGAAAGCTCATACACATGGATGCCGACCTCTTTACTGCTACCTTATTCGCGCTTAGTCAACTATATCCTTACCTGCAAAAAGGGGACATAATTATGTTCGACGAGTTCAATGTATACGACCATGAGTTTATGGCATACAGGCTGTTTACAGAGTGTTTCTATATCAATCTGAAACCTATATCTGCACAAAACAATTTCTACCATACTGCTTTTGAAGTAGTATAGTATCGCAAGCTAAATTCAATATATCTAACCGGCAGATATGGAAGGTTCAAAGAGCATAAAAAACTGGTCTGAAGACGAAAGGCCACGAGAGAAGATGCTGCAAAAAGGCGCAGTATCCCTCTCTGATGCCGAACTGATAGGTATAATTATAGCCAGTGGCAACAGAGAACGCTCTGCCATAGGGCTTGCAAGAGATGTGCTGGATATGGCGGGCAGTAATCTCCGGGAGTTGGGCAGGTTGTCGATAACGGAGTTGCAAAAAATAAAAGGCATAGGAGAAGCCAAGGCAATAACTATATGTGCAGCCATGGAGCTGGGTCGCAGACGGCAGATGAGCGAAGGACTGGAACGGGCCCAAATAACAAGAAGCAAGGATGCCTTACCAATTATAATGCCTTTGCTGCAAGACCTCAGCCACGAAGTGTTTTGTGTTATTTATCTTAATCATGCGGGCAAGCTATTGCGGCACGAACTCATAAGCAGTGGTGGCATAGCCGCAACCGTAGTAGACATACGCATGATACTAAAGAATGCGCTGCTCTACAATACCAGCCAACTGATTATAGCGCACAACCATCCATCCGGCAACAAACAACCCAGTAGTGCAGATATCTCTATCACTAAAAGGCTGGATGAAGCCGCCAGACTTATGGATATTCAATTACTGGATCACATCATCGTTGCCGGGCATGATTATTTGAGTCTTGCCGATGAAGGGCTAATGTGAGCTGGTAGTGCATTATCCTGTTTTTGTTACTTTCACAGTTCAAAATTTCAAACTCATGAGGATTATATCATTCAATGTAAACGGCATTCGCAGTGCAGCTAAAAAAGGATTTATAGACTGGCTGAAATCTGACCCTGCCGACATCATATGCCTGCAGGAAATAAAAGCTAACAAAGAAGATGTACCAGTAGCCGATATCAACGCTGCCGGGTATGAGGTATACAGCTTCTCTGCCCAAAAAAAAGGCTATAGTGGTGTAGCCATACTCACCAAAATGAAACCCGAAAACGTATACTACGGCAACAGCATTATGCAAAGCGATGCGGAGGGTAGGGTGATAAGAGCCGACTTCGGGGATACTACACTCATCAATGCTTACTTTCCCAGTGGCACCAGCGGAGATGAACGCCAGACTTACAAGTACCAGTGGCTGGATGAGTTTTTTGAGTACATAAATGAAGTAAGAAAAACGCGACCAAATTTGATTGTTTGCGGAGACTACAACATTTGTCACAAAGCTATTGACATACATGACCCGGTACGCAACAAGAACTACACCGGCTTCCTGCCCGAAGAGCGGGCATGGATGGATAAGCTGTTTGAAAATGGGCTGATAGATACTTTCCGTCACTTCAACACTACACCGCACCAATACACCTGGTGGAGTGCCAGAGGCACAGCCAGAGCTACCAACAAGGGCTGGCGAATAGATTATATCAATGTTACTGAGCCGCTTGCCGGAAAGCTAAAACATGCCGAGATTTTACCCCATATCGTTTTTTCAGACCATTGCCCGGTGTTTCTGGAGCTGGTTATGAAATAACGTTGTTGCTACTCTGATTATCTTTTAACCGAAATGTGCTGCACTTTACTACCTGAATGGTATAAAGTGCAGCACATGTTTTTTTCAACTGCCTCAACTGACTGAGTACAGAAATGCGGTAGCTCTATTATTAAGATTGGCTCTCGAAGAGACTTCTAATATCTGCCATTATACTTTTAGCCAATTCATCGGCAGTAGCCTCTGAGCCACTTTCGGCATAAATGCGGATAATGGGCTCGGTGTTGGACGTGCGCAGATGTACCCAGTTATTATCGAAATCTATACGCAATCCGTCTTCTGTATTTATAGGCTGTGCAGCATACTTCCTTTTTATCTCTTCAAAGATGTGCTTCACATTTACATCTTCTCCCAGCTCTATCTTGTTTTTAGAGATAAAGTAATTAGGGTAGGTGGCACGCAGTGCTTTCACTGATAATCCGGTCTTTGCCAGATGCGTGAGAAACAGTGCAATGCCTATCAGGGCATCTCTGCCGTAATGCAGTTCAGGTACTATCACACCACCATTGCCTTCGCCTCCTATTACTGCATTTACCTCTTTCATTTTCTTTACCACATTCACCTCGCCTACTGCACTCGGATAGTATTGTCCGCCATGCTTTTCAGTAACATCGCGCAGCGCCCTTGTTGATGAAAGATTGGAAACAGTATTTCCTTTTTTGTGAGATAGCATGTAGTCGGCAATAGCCACCAGCGTATACTCCTCGCCAAAGAGACTGCCATCTTCACACACAAAACAAAGCCTGTCTACATCGGGGTCTATAGCAATACCTAGTGTAGCGTTTTGTTCTTTTACTGCAGTGCATAAGCCTACAAGGTTCTCCGGAAGCGGCTCGGGGTTGTGCGCAAAGTCTCCGGTCACTTCCTTATTAATCACTGTAACATCTGCTACGCCTATTGCGTGTAGTAGTGGCGGCACAGATATGGCACCGGTAGAATTAACAGCATCTACTACTACTTTGTAACCCATCTTTTTTATAGCTGCTACATCTACCAGCGGGTGCTGCAGTATGATGTCTATATGCTTCTGTATGTAGGTATCATCTGTTGAAATATTTCCTACACTATCTATGTCAGCATAATTCACGTCTCCTTTTTCGGCATAGTCCAGTATCCACTGCCCTTCGGCAGCATTCAGAAATTCGCCATCACTGTTCAGCAGTTTCAGCGCATTCCATTCTCTGGGGTTATGGCTTGCCGTGAGTATGATGCCACCACCGGCATTTTCCAGCTTCACCGCCATCTCCACAGTAGGTGTAGTACTCAGTCCCAGGTCTATAACGGTGCAGCCTATACTCTGCAATGTAGCAGCAACGAGGTCTCGGACCATGCCACCCGATATGCGCCCATCCCTACCAATAATGATTTTACGGTTTGTACCCTGCTGTGCTACCCATGCACCATAGGCAGTTGTAAATTTCACCAGATCTACCGGTGTAAGACTTTTGCCGGGCACACCACCTATAGTACCTCTGATTCCTGATATCGATTTTATTAATGCCATAGTATAGTTTGTATTGCGAAGATAAGGTAGGAAAATAAAAATCCCCCCGTTTTCTATTCGGGGGGATTTTTATCAAATGTTGACTGAGTATGCTGCTGTTTATCTTATCAGTGTTACCTCGCCTTTGTATACCGAGTTTTCGGGATAGCCCGGACGGGCAAGGATTACTGTGTAGTAGTACACGCCCATTTGCTGTGGTACGCCCTTGTAGGTGCCATCCCATCCCTGCTCACGGGTGTTGGAGTAGAATATTGGTTCGCCCCAGCGGTTATACACCCTC
>JAIOYR010000139.1 GCA_021740995.1 Taibaiella sp. | reverse complement strand
CGAATTGGTATAAGAGATAACTGCTGTACCTGATGCTACACCTGTTACTACACCGCTGGTAGCTCCTACTGTAGCAACTGTTGTTGTGCCGCTGCTCCATGTGCCCGAAGGAGAAGTGGAGCTAAGTGTAGTAGTAGTGCCGATACATGCGGTGGCTGTACCAGTAATAGCTGCAGGGGCTGCATTAACTGTAACTACTGCAGTAGCAGTGCCTGCTGTGGCAGTATAGGTAATAGTAGTAGTACCAGATGTAATACCAGAAACTACGCCCGCTGCAGATACCGTGCCTACCGCTGGGGTAGAGCTGGACCATGTGCCGCCGGCCGGAGTACAAGTAAGCGTAGTAGTAGTGCCGGCACACAATAGCAATGTACCGCTGATAGGCCCTACTGATGTAGATGAACCCTCGGTAATAAGCAAAGTACCCGTCTTCCATCTGTCAGTAGTAGCCGGGCTAACAGGTGGATTCACCATATTCATAACGCCCCAGAGTTTTACACTACCTGTACCGGCTGCCGGAGCAGTCCAGGGTATATTTACCACATAAGTTGTACCACTGCCGCCAGTGCCGGTAGTAGCGGGCAACGATGAATTATGCTCCACTAATACTGCTGCACCTAACGTAGAGGATAATTGTGTACCAGCAGGCAAAGTGCCAAATGTGCCTGCATTGTCGAGAGTACTGCCGTCTTCCATTACTGAAATCTGAAATCCAAAATTGGGGTAAACGGCAGATGTAGCAGCTGTATAAGTGCCAGTCAGTCTTATAGTGTAAGATGCGCCGGCTGTATAAGATGTTACCGGTGTTGTTCCGCTTAGCAACTGAAAGGAAACAGCTATTTCAGGTGCCGCAGTTGTAGCATGACACCCACTTGATGATCCACAGCCGGGTGGAAGTCCCTCAGAGCCGGTGCCGTTATACATTCCGGTTGTACCAGGACCGGAACTGTAACCGGTAATAAGGATGTATGCCAACATTCCTAATAGGGGCAATACGATGTAATTTTTTTTCATTTTCTTTTAGTTCTTAATAGGGCTGAATTGCCAAACTATCATGATAGTACAGCAAATATCAGTAAAACCACTGTATCATGGCGCAATAACATGACGAAAACATGACAAAATGCAACCACAATGAGGCTGATGGTATCTGTAAAGCACAAAAACAACAATATCTTAATAAACTGTGTGCCCTTTGACAGTAGTAACGTACTTTTGCGCTCTGTTTTTAGAAAATAAAAAATTGGATACCAACAAACTACATATATTGGCTATAGCCACACACCCCGATGATCTGGAACTGGGCTGTGCGGGCACGCTCATCAAGCATGTACAAGCGGGGCAGGCAGTAGGTATTTTAGACCTTACTGAAGGCGAGCTGGGCACCAGAGGCAGTGTAACGTTGAGATACGAAGAAGCAAAAAAGGCGGCCGATGTAATGGGCATTATCGTAAGAGAGAATGCACAAATGGCTGATGGCTTCTTCAGAAATGACAAAGAACATCAGTTAAAGCTCATTACCTACATTCGGCATTATCGTCCCGAAATTGTGATAGCTAATGCACTTGCAGACCGCCACCCCGACCACGGCAAGGGAGGAAGGCTTATTGCAGATGCCTGTTTTCTGTCCGGCCTGTCTAAGATAGCAACGGAAAGAGACGGCACTGCGCAGCAACCATGGCGCCCCAAGAGGGTGTTCCATATGATACAGGACCGACCGATTGAGCCCTCTTTTCTGGTAGACATCAGTAGCACTTTTGATAAAAAGATGGAGGCAGTGAGGTGTTATGCCAGCCAGTTTCATAATCCGGGCTCAGATGAGCCGGCTACTTATATCGCGACCGGTCAGTTTTTGAGCGATCTGGAAAGCCGCGATGCACTAATGGGCAAACGTATAGGTGCAAAATATGCCGAAGGCTTTGTGAGTGAAAATATTCCGGGCATCAGCAGCCTGGATGCGCTCATATTGCCTGAATTGCCCTAAAAAGACCAATTTACAACCAAAAGTGAGGTAGAATTGGTGTAATGATCTGAAAAGTGATAAAATAATTTGCAGAAGCGTGTAGATTTTTTATTTTTTATTTTTTATTTTTGATTTTTCCTTTTACCTTTGCAGTCCCAAAAAATAATTAATCATGGCTCGTGTATGTCAGGTAACAGGTAGAAAACCCGTAGTAGGGCATAAAGTTTCCTTCTCTAATAAGAAATCAAAGCGTCGTTTCCTGCCCAATCTGCAGACTAAGCGTTTCTTTCTTCCTGAGGAAGACCGTTGGGTTACATTGAAACTGAGCACTGATGCTATCCGTACTATCAATAAGAACGGACTGCTTACAGTACTTAAAGAGCTTCGTGCCAAGGGTGTTGCAATCTAATTATAAGTCAAGTAAATATATCATAAAATGGCAAAGAAAGGAAACCGAGTTCAGGTAATAATGGAATGCACCGAGCATAAAAACAGTGGTTTGCCCGGTACAAGCCGGTATATTACTACCAAAAACAAAAAAACAACTACTGAGCGTCTTGAATTGAAGAAATACAATCCGAGGCTGAAGCGAGTTACCGTTCATAAAGAAATTAAATAATCAGTTAAAAATATTTAAGAAATGGCAAAAGCAGCTAAAACCGCGATCAAGAAAGACCCTAAACAGGCAGCGGAAGCTAAGAACTATACGAAAGTAATCAAGGCTGTCCGCAGCCCTAAGTCTGGTGCTTATACCTTCAAAGAAGGTATGGTGCATAAAGACAAAGTAAAAGACTATCTGGCAAACATTAAGTAAGCCGCCCCTCTAAGCCTAGGTATACCCTTAGGACTTATAAACATTCTATAATCAGCCACTCTCACGAGTGGCTTTTTTAGCGAATAAACTGTATGCCACATATTCTACTGTACCTGCTGCCGGTAGCTACCTCATTTACCGCATGGCTCACGGCACGCATTATCATATATAGTGCGCTGTATCCGCTGAGCCCTACTAAAATCTTCGGATTCACTCTTCAGGGAGTACTCATAAAGAACCAAAAACAGATAGCAGAGCGCATAGGCGAGGGAGTAATGCTGGAGCTGGCGCAGGCCGGCAGCAAAATAGAGCTGGTGAATCCTGATACCATAAAGAGCCTTCAACCGCTCATAGAGCAGCATCTGGACAGTTTTCTTCGGGTGAAGCTAAAGGAAAAGATGCCGGTAATAGCCTCGTTCATAGGCGACAATACCATCCTGAAGCTAAAGGGAGGTATGATGGAAGAGATAGAACTGCTGCTGCCGGAGATAATAGTACGATACACACAATCGGTCATCACTAATCCCGCCATAAAGACCACCATTACAGAGAAGATAGCAGCGTATCCAGCTACCCGGATAGAGGCCCAAATAGCCCCCACACTAAAACATGCTATGGCCAGAGTGCCACTGCTATTTGCAGTCGGTGGATTATTAGTTGGATTGATGCTGGCTGCAATTGTATATGCGGTAAGTTACAACTGATTGCCGCCACTAATTCACACACAGAAGCTAAGCAAATAACCGCTACTACATACTATAAACCGCCAACTATTAACTATTAACTGTCAACTACTTTGCCATTGCTGTCTTGAACTCTGATGTGAAGTGGAACTCTATCTTTGGGTTGTTCTGCCGCTCTGTATTCAGGAACCACTCGCTCTGTGCCAGGTATACCAGATTGCCATCCTTATCCTTCATTATATTGTTCTGCTTGAACCTTGCAAAGTCTTCTATGGCAGCCTTGTCGCCGGTAATCCAGCAGGCTTTGTAGAACGAAAGCGGCATAAACGCACAGGCTGCTCCATACTCCTGCAGCAGGCGGTACTGTATCACCTCAAACTGCAGCTCACCCACACAACCTATTATCTTGCGGTTGCCACCGTGCTGGGTGAATAGTTGCGCCACACCCTCATCGGTAAGCTGCTGCACACCTTTCTCCAGTTGTTTGGTCTTCATAGGGTCTTTGTTCACCAGCTCCTTAAATATCTCGGGAGAGAAGGTAGGTATGCCGGTAAACTGCATCACCTCCCCTTCTGTAAGGGTATCGCCTATCTTGAAGCTGCCGGTATCAAACAGACCCACCACATCGCCGGGATAAGCCTCTTCTATCACATCCTTCTCGCGTGCCATAAAGGAGTAGGGATTGCTGAAACGGACATCTTTGCCTATACGGGTGTGCTTGTAAAACGTATTGCGGGCAAACCTGCCAGAGCATACCCTGAGAAACGCGATACGGTCGCGGTGACGGGGGTCCAGGTTTGCATGTATCTTAAAGATAAAGCCGGTGAACTTGTCTTCCTCGGGTGCTACATAGCGCTTGTCGGTATTGCGGCCCTGCGGATGCGGGGCTATGGTGATGAATGTATCCAGCAGCTCCTTTACCCCGAAATTGTTGACGGCACTACCAAAGAATACCGGAGATATTTTACCCTCCAGGTATTGCGCCACATCTAGCTCGCCATACACGCCTTGTAGCAGTTCCACATCTTCGCGTAGCTGATTAGCATCGCGCTCCCCTACCTTTGCATCCAGCAGGCCATCGTTGAGGTCGTGTATGGGTACTGTATTCTCTTCAGTCGACTTCTGGCTGGGGGTGAACAGGTTCAGACTGCTGTTGTGCAGGTTGTATACCCCTTTAAACTCTTTACCCATGTTTATGGGCCAAGACATTGGGTGCAGCGATAACTTAAGCTCTTTTTCTATCTCGTCTATCAGGTCGAAGGGGAACTTGCCATCCCGGTCGAGCTTGTTTACAAACACGATAACCGGTGTATCTCTCATGCGGCACACCTCTACCAGCTTGCGGGTCTGATCTTCCACACCATTCACACTATCTATCACCAGAATTACACTATCTACCGCCGTGAGTGTGCGGTAAGTATCCTCAGCAAAGTCTTTGTGACCCGGAGTATCCAGCAGATTGATCAGGGTATCATTGTACTGAAAGCTCATCACCGATGTAGCTACCGATATACCCCTCTGCCGCTCTATCTCCATAAAGTCGGAGGTGGCATGTTTTTTTATCTTATTGCTCTTTACGGCA
>JAIOYR010000146.1 GCA_021740995.1 Taibaiella sp. | reverse complement strand
GGCAACCAGAATTTTATTCGGGTCATACTGTTTTGCGCTATGCACTTTTTCCTTACAAACTACTTGAAATCACACAAACCCACATAGCACTGCATGAGTCATTTACCTTATCAATCGATGCTTAATCGCTCTCCCACATAGTACATCCGCAGCATGCCTTTGCCCTTTGCATGCACCTCACCACGGCATTTACATGCAAACTTATCTTTCACCAGTTCATACGTCGACTGTGAAATATTTATGCTACCTGCTTCACTGTTTTGTTCCATCCGCGCAGCGGTATTTACAGTGTCACCCCATATGTCGTACGAAAACTTTTTCACACCTACGATGCCTGCCACCACACTTCCGCTGTTTATCCCTACCCTTATTTTAAAGGTGTCCTCACCTAATTCTTCATGGCGCTTCTTCATGAAGTTACAGATATCTATAGCCGCCAACACCACATTTTCGGCATGCCGTGTATCAGCCACAGGCAAGCCACACACAGCCAGATAAGCGTCACCTACAGTCTTGATTTTTTCTATCTCATACTGCTCCATTATCTCGTCAAACGCCTTGAAGCATGCGTGCAATTCACTAACCAGTTGCTTGGGTGTAAATCTGCTTGCTGTTGCGGTAAAATCCACAAAATCCGTAAACAGTACAGTTACATCACTAAAGTACCGGGCCTCAGCGGCATCGCTATTCTTTAGTTCTTCCGCTACCTCCTCCGGCAATATGTTGAGCAGCAAGTCATCACTTCGTTTTTTCTCCTTTGCTA
Source organism: Taibaiella sp. (assembly GCA_021740995.1). Lineage (GTDB taxonomy): Bacteria > Bacteroidota > Bacteroidia > Chitinophagales > Chitinophagaceae > Nemorincola. The sequence continues at coordinate 4,318 of JAIOYR010000146.1, read as the reverse complement.
TCTCTTCCTTTTGCGCCCGCTCTGCCTCTGCAAACAACTTTACGTTTGTTATCTTCTGATCATGCAGTTCATTGATCTGCTCTTCCAGCAAAGTATTATAACGTTTATAGTAATCCAGACTCACCCGCAGGTCATCCTTTGATTCATACAGGCCAGATAGCTTTTTCAGTATTTGCAGCAATTTTATGTTCACCTTCAACTCATCTGCAATCGCAAATCCTTTCAGTAGTGTGGCTATTGCAGCATCAGGCTTGCCTTGCAGCTCATAAATACTCGCAATGTTGATCAGATTCGTAATCATCGGATTGCGCAATTGAAGCCCCGCCCTAAGCTCCAGTGCCTGGTTGTTATGCGCCAATGCGGTGTCATAGTCATTTATAGAGAGGTAGTACCTGCCCAGGTCTGTAAGGGTTCTCGCAGTTACCGGCAACTGACGCAGCGACTCGCTCACACTGAGCGCATTTCTAAGGTATTGCAGCGCCAGTACATTGTTCCCAAGCTTCGCATAAACATTGCCTATCGTATTCAGCAGGCGCGCATCAAACACCTTTCTCTTATTGGCAGGTAGCAACGTCAGTGGCCACACTTCCTGGCACAGAGCCAATGATTCTGCATAGTTTCCCGACTCTATATACAGATCAGCCAGTTGGTGACCGCCAGCTATTGTAAAGTGTAGAATGTTATCGGTCTTGTGCAACTGATCATAAGCCTCTTTCATGTACTGAATGGCCAGATCTATATTGCCCAGACTTCTGTAGTTAGTACCCTTCACCAATGCACACATTGCTACACCGTCTGCAAAACCCAATCCTGCAAACAAGCTATGTGCTTCGCTGCAAATGTCTATAGAACTGCTATGCTTAGCATAAAATGAATCTACAAATCCCGAGATAAACATTGCGTAGGCCAGCCCCCTCATGGTAACATCCGGGTTATTGCAAAACCACATTGCTTTCTCAATAATTGGGTCCACGCCCATGCCCTGCGCTAGCGAGATCAATTCCAAAACTTCACAGAAAAAATCATCGACAGCTTGATCACTTCCGCCCTTGGCATTCTCAAAGAGTATATCCAGTGTATCCACCGTGCTCATAATACATTACTGAGGAATAACAACAACCGGGCAACCCTCCTGCAACCTATCGTTGTCCCCTCTGCCGCCTGGTGTAAAGTACATAATTTGTAAATATACAAAAATCAGCATCCCATGCAACGCCATCCCCCATATTCACTGGTTCTGCAGCGAAGACAATGCTTGTTCGTTCCTTCCTTCAACCCTTGCATGCGCCCGCAGCCTGCGTCCACTCCTCCTGCGCACACCCGGGCGGGGCGCAGTATCCCGGAAAAGGACATTCGTAACCATGCTTAAAATTAGCCTTGCTTCCGCGCACAACACACGCCTACCGTCCAGCGTCAGTATGTCTGCAACCACATTATAGAGAACTGGTGCAATTGCCCGCTACCAATATCTGACCTACGAAATACACAAGAGGTTATTGACCCACTAACCATAACTTTACGCACTACACTTACAACTGATATGGACACTATAATAAACAAGACATTTACGCTGGGCGGCGACCTTACTGTTAACCGTATGGGATACGGTGCTATGCGCATCACCGGCAAAGGCATCTATGGACCGCCAGAGCGGCGCGACGAAGCCTTGAAGCTATTAAAAGCATTGCCCGGGCTAGGTGTAAACTTTATTGATACCGCCGACAGTTATGGCCCCGATGTTTCAGAGGAATTGATTGCCGATGCACTGTACCCATACCCTAAAGGAATGGTGATAGCTACCAAGGGTGGCTTTATGCGCACCGGCCCCAACCAATGGCATGTCAATGGCCACCCCGAGCACCTGCGCCCTGCGCTGGAAGGCAGCCTCAGGCGGTTAAGGCTCAAAAGCATAGACCTTTACCAGTTGCACCGCATAGACCCCAACGTTCCATTCGATGATATGATGGCATTCTTACAGGAAGCGCAGGAAGACGGATTGATAAAGCACGTAGGATTGTCTGAAGTAAGTATAGCAGAGATAGAAAGAGCAAGAACCTTTGTAGACGTTGTTTCCGTTCAGAATAAATACAGCATTGTGTACCGAAACTGGGAAAAAGAACTGCAGTACTGCAATGAAGAAGGCATTGCCTTTATACCCTGGAACCCCATCAACGCGGGCAACATTCTCTTTGAAGAACGCCTCAACGCCATTGCCGCAAAACACGCTGCCAGTCCGCATCAGGTAGCACTCAGCTGGCTGTACCGGCACTCCCCCAATATCCTCCTCATTCCCGGCACCTCACAAATCACCCACCTCCAGGAAAACATGAAAGCCGTAGATATCATCCTCACAGAAGAAGAAATGATTGAACTGGGTAGTGTGAAATAAGAGATAAACGCTGCTCGTAAACGGTTGCTGAAACTTGTCAAGCTATGTAAGCCGCCATTCCTTCGCTTCCCAAGCAATGCTCCAACAGGTGCCAGTAAATGCAATCAGCAGCATGTTAGGCCATTCTAGCATTAAAACCACAGATATTTACTTAAAGAGTCATCCAAGTAATGTCCTTGACGATTATAATGCCAAGATTATGGGTATTTAAGATAATTCATCGAAAATTTTGGAGTATTCAGGTTTTATTCGTATCTTTTGAATATAACACACAAATCACATGGTAACACTTAATGACATTCAAAAAGGCTTGGCGCATATAGATTTGGCCAACAAATCAGCACAATTTTCTGGTCGTATAGACCGAATACAGGAAAGGAATATTGAGTTAGTTGGCGTGGATTATTTTTTCAATATAATAGATACGGCGATAGCTTACCCTCAACAAACATGGTTTAACCAATTAAGGGATAACGCAGCAACGCGAGGTGATACGATTCTCCCTTTTCTTATAGAAGATATGCAGCATGGCATTGATCTCTGCAGAGATTTTTGTGCGGACAATAACTTGCCTTTTACACAAGGCGATGAAGCTAACTTGAGAAATGAAGTAAAGAATTTAGATTCCAATGGGCTTTATCTGATTATTCATGTACGGCCAATTCAAAAGGGATAATACTAGAAAGACAAATACCGTGTTTTTCTCGTACCACAGCTGAAAATAAAGATTACTTTACCAACCGCAATTTATTGTTATTATTAATTTTTACACACATTTAGATTTTATTTTCGATGGCATATACAAATTTCATTCGTGGTTCAGAATGGCGCAAATGGGATTTGCATATCCATACACCTGAAACCAAGAAAAACGACCAGTTTATTGGTGTGACTGTAGATGAAAAATGGTCTAACTATGTCAATGCAATTAATACATCTACAGAAGAAATTTCAGCTATAGGCATTACTGATTACTTCTGCACCGACAATTACTTTAAGTTTAAACAATTAGTTGCGGATGGCACGATTACAAAACACATTGATTTAGTTCTTCCTAATATTGAGTTAAGAATAACTCCAGTTACAGGGACTGCCACTCCTATTAATATTCATTGCATTTTCAATCCGAAGATTGATGGAGAAATTGAATCAAGATTTCTATCAAAACTAAAATTTTCATACGGTGGAAGTAATTTCTCAACTAGAAAAGATGAATTAATTAGACTAGGCCGTTCGTTACCTGGTAAAAGTGGATTAGATGAAAAGTCTGCTCATAGGGAGGGCATTAACCAATACGTTATTGGTATAAATGATTTGCGAGAAGTATTCGAAAAAGATAAAGAACTACGAGATAATACAATTATTGTAGTGTCCAATAAAAGTAATGACGGTGTTACTGGAATAACTAAACATACAGATTTCTTTATTACTCAGGGGCAGTCCCAACTAGATGCTACAAGATGGAGCATATACCAATTTTCGGATGCTATATTTTCGTCTAATAATGGTGATATTCTATATTTCGCAGGTCGGGGCGTGGATTCCAGAAATACGATTGTAGAGAAATGTAGTTCGCTTATGCCTTGTTTTCATGGTTGTGATGCCCATGAGTTAAGTAAAATATTCAAGCCGAATGAGAATAGGTTTTGTTGGATAAAAGCAGACCCTACATTTGAAGGGCTTAAACAGACATTGTATGAGCCTTATGATAGGGTGAAGATTCAAGCTCTGAAGCCCGATATGAAAAATGAAAGGCACGTTATTTCAGAGTTGCGATTTATAGACTCTGGCAATCTGTTCGGTAATCAAAATATTTCACTGAATGAGAATTTAAATGCCATCATTGGGGGTAAATCTTCGGGCAAATCGTTACTTCTATATGCCACGGCAAAAAGTATTGACCCCGGCCAAGTTGAAAATGCATCAAGG
>JAIOYR010000138.1 GCA_021740995.1 Taibaiella sp. | reverse complement strand
CAATACACGATGGGTGCGGATGGAAAGCCACTCAAGAACAAATTCGGGCAGCTGGTGCACACTTATGAATACGCACATGTGTACCATGAATTGCTGGATGGTATGGTAGAGCAACAAATGCGCCATGCAATACAGGTAACCGCAGATTTCTGGTATACCGCGTGGGTAGATGCCGGGCAGCCCGACTTGAGTGATCTGGACAATGAATCGCTTACGGAGCGCAACAAGCCTTTTTATAATGATGCACTGAAAGCCTGGAAAAGCGGGAAAGTAAAAGGCTGTAAGTCAGACAAGGAGTTTCCTGCCGGACCAAGGCAATAGCCCGATCTGAGATCACAGAACAAGCAATTATTTTGGGAAAACCGCAGGTAGCCTGGGGCTTTTATAAGCAGGTATGCGCAGTACATGGTATTCGGCAGTACAAAAGTAATCTCTGCCATTTTTCTTAAATGCAGTGCGGTTGCTATTCAGCAATGCAGCAGCATACTGAATTTCCTGATCGCGGTATATATTTCCGATATTGGAAGGGACGCTGGCAAAAAGAATTGCCGTTAATTCAGACAGGCTTTTACCCTTAATATCTGCTTGTCGCAATGCAGTGATGTCGTGTTGCGTCAATTCGAAATTCGGTTTCGGGTGCAGTTCTTTCGCTTTGTTGTAAAGTGGTGCCTCCTTTAGTGCAGATTGGCGCGCAGCAATTTCTTGCAGCGAAGTTACCGGTGCGACGGCTGGTGTGGCAGCGGGTTTTGCTGCAGTAGGAGGTGTGGGTTTGGGCTGCGCTGCAGGAGTCGTGGTTGGCTTGGTTGCCTTTACAGTTTCCGGAGCAGCCTTTGCTGCTGGTTTAGGTGTTGGGGGCGGTGCAGTCGCAGCTTTTACGGGTGGCTCAGATACGGGAACTTTAGCAATTTGCACTTTCTTGTCTTTAGCATCTGCATCTGATTTGTCTTTTGTCGCTTTTTGCGCAGAAGTTACAGCTGTATTATCTGTAGCAACCGGCTTAACAGCAGCTTGCTGATCGTCACCACCTGAAAACATCTGATACAGTATAGTCACACCGACGATGACTGCTACTACAATAAGCAGCATAATCGTCCTTTTCTTTTTCGAGCTGCCTCTTTTTAATGGAGCGGAACTGTCTTGTTCCGGTTCGTTGATATGCTCCAGCAGTGAGTTGGTATAGCTGAAAAGCCTGTTGTATTCTTTGACTCTGAATTTTATTTCCTCTTCTGTCCAGCCATTTTGAGGAACATCTTCTTCCCACATATCAAACGGCTTGTAAGGGTCGTCTCCTGCTATGGCATCGTAATCGGGCTTTTCGTTGCTGGTTGTGGCTTGTATTTCTTCCTTTTTGGCTACAGGTGGTGTAGGTATTGGCGTTTTGTTTTCTATTGGCACCTCGCTCACTGTTTGAGCAGCAACAGGAGGCGTTGAGTCAGTCGCTACTGCTTGAATTTCAGTAGTGGTGGGCTTGCTTTCAGGAATATACTCGTTGGCTGCAGGTGCTGTGCTGCCCGCTGATTTGTGAATGCCTTTTTTTGTGCGTACAACTGAAGGAGGAAGCGCAAGTGTTTTTTCGTTGATGAAGGAGTCCCATGTTTTCGGGGGGATGATTCCTTCTTTTATTACAAAATCATGCACATTCTGGTCGAACGAAAAATACAGCGAACCTGTATCACTGAAGTTTTTCAAGGCTTCATCGAAGAACGTGATTACCTGATTTTCAATACTCTCCGTGGTCAATGTTTGGGGGAGCACCATAAACTTCTTGTCTGCGCTTACCCCTGAACTGAAAAACGGCGTTTTATTGATATGAATCAGATTTGCTTTTGCGGCGATAAATTCTGTTGGTTCGGAAACAGTAAGCTCTTTAGCCTCAGCAACTCTGATTATATTGCTGCTGACATTTTTTTCATTGCTGATAATGTCCCGATGAAAAGCCAGCAATGATTTGTAGATATACTCTGCATCCGTGAATCCGTTTTGCAATACAACACTGCTACCCAGAAAAGTGCCGAACCGATCGGTGTTCAATTCCCGCTCATAGGTATAAACGCAAAAGCAGATGGTATAGATACCGTCGACCAACTCGCGTCTTACAGCAAAGAGTTCGGTACCGGGATAGAACTCTATTGCACTGTCATCAAGATCAAGGCTTTCATGGAAGTCTACGCCATTGTAAAATACCTGTTGGTAACCGTGTGGGTCACCAAAGGTTCCAAATGCACCTATTCCAATCTGATTGTTCATTTCTAAAGCCTGCTTTGAACTCGAAATTAGGGCAGTTATCTTTATTATTTGAAAATGTGCCCTGTTATTTAGTTATGAGTTTACTAATTAGGTATTTTAAGTATAAGATAGGGGTGAATGAAGCGTGTAAAATTAAGTTTTTCTGGGTTTTTTCTTTGCCGCCGGAAACAATACATTATTCAAAATGAGTCTGTATCCGGGAGAGGTAGGGTGTAAACTAAGTTCGGTAACCGGGTCGTGGATCATGTGCTGGTAGTCTTCGGGGTCGTGCCCGCCGTAAAAAGTCCAGGTTCCTTTTCCATATTCACCATGTATGTATTTTGCTTCATTGGCAGGCTTGAAATCTCCCATTACCAATACACTAGACTTTAAAACCTCCTTACGGAAGGACGTTGTTTGTCCCATAAAGCCTTTGATAGTAGTGGTATGATTCTGGCACAGCATAGCAGGTACCGGATCGAATTTGGCTGAGAATGTGAATAGGGTAAAGTAGTCAATCGTCATCGGGATAGCTGTACGGTACTCTGTGTTGTCGATGGTGGAGTACTCGTAGTGCATTGGATTCTTTACAAGGGCAAAGTCCTTGAATGCGAAACATTTTGTGAAGTCCAGTTTTTCCTGTGCAGCAGGATCGGCGGGGTCGCCGTCGAACATAGATTCGCAAATATCTACCCCTTCAGCAGCCAATGCTATGTCATAGCTGTCTGTAGCTGAGCACATTGCGAACAGGTAGCCACCGCCTGCAGTGAAATCTCGGATTTTCTTAGCTATGGCTAGTTTTAGTTGGGATACCTTTTTAAAGCCATGTTTGGCGGCTGATGCTTCGGCAGTTTTCTGATCGTTCTGGTACCATGCTTCATGATGGAAACTCGCCCAGAATTTGCCGTACTGCCCGGTGAAATCTTCATGGTGCAGGTGCAGCCAATCGTATTTAGCAAGATCGTCTTTCAGCACTTCGTCGTCGTATACTTTGTCGAATGGAATCTCTGCATAAGTGAGTACAAGGGTTACTGCATCGTCCCATGGTTCTTTATTGAGTGGCGTATAAACGGCGATTTTGGGTGCTTTTTCGAGCTTTATTACATCGCCATTAAAGTCTGGGTCTACAATGGTGCGGATAACGCCGGAGTATTCTGCATCGCTCATTACTTCATAGGTAACGCCGCGCAGTTTGCACATTCTTTCAATGCCCTCTATCTGGTCAATTCCGAAACTGCCCCCTTTATAGTTCAGCAGCCAATCTACAGATAAACCTCCTTTGAGCACAGCATATGCTACACCATAAGCCTTCAGGTGTGCTGACTGCCCTTCTGCATCCATCGGGATAAGGATCTTGCTGGCAAATGCGGACATGTGCAAAAACATGCCAGTCATCAGGCAATACGTGATCGCCAGAAATTTCCTGTGTATTCTCAAACCCATAAAGGACGTAAATTACCAAATAAAGCTTTAACAATCTGTGCTGCGCTTGTTATTTAACAAGAGCGTTACGAATTGCCTTCAGGATAAGTAATTGGTAGTAAGAATTGCCCGCAAATTGTGACGGAAATGCGTTCAGGATCAGTAATGAATTGTTTGTCCTATGGTTACCTACTCGCATTGCTCTGCAACTCCGTCCGGAGCTTTTTGGTTAATTTAGAGAAGATGAGTTCATAAGATATCCTGACATACTGTTCCCATTCGGATTGCCGAAGTGCGCCGAAATTTTCGATATAAACCCATTTGTTGCGCGCCATATAAGGAGCGGGGATAATGCCAGGCCTTTCTGTAAGTAATTCGAAATCTTCGTCGGTGGTTTTTAGGTTAGCACCACCAGATTCAGATGTAATACAAAACATTTTGCCGCCCACCATAAAACAAATATGGTCCTCCCATTTCAGCCCTTCGGAGGTGCCCGGGCAAGCCATACAAATAGCCCGTAACTGATCCAGATTCATATAGGAAATGCCTTTAAAAGAGATATAGTCCTACATTAAAGGTACTATTTTGCTCTCATTCGGTTGTTTCTGGGGTTATGTTCCAGTTCGGCAAGACCCAGAACCTCCATAAGAGGTGGCAGGTACATACCAAAGCGGCCGCGCAGTCCTTTTTTGAGTCCATACCAGCCTTTTACGGGGTTTTCGGCAGATCTGCCCCATGCTTCCACTGTTCCTTCTTTTGCTGGTTTTTGCTCATCTGCGCTGCCCAGTTCCATCCAGTCGCCATGTGCTTTTAACATTTCATGGAGGTCATTGATGCATCGCAGGTCGTAGTGCAGTACTGTTTTTCCGACAGTACATACCAGAATCTGTTTTTCTTCGTCCCTATGCATTGTGTAGTCCGATGTGCCGGGTGGCGTCTTGAGTTGCCATGGGTTTTCTTTGGTTCCGTTTCCTGTTGCCATTTGTTGGTTGCTTTTATTTGGTGAATGATATTTAAGTATTGTAGCGAAAATCTTATTTGTGCTTATTGTCAAGCAGTTGTTCCATTTTAGCAAAACCGTCTACCCAGCCTTTTGCGCGGCCTTCGGGGTTTATGGTTTTATAGATGGTGTGGATTATAGTCACTTCGGTTTCCTGATCTCTGGCCAGAAAATGGGTAGTGACCAATGTTTCTCCCAATCCGGGCATGTCTGGCACATAAGAGAATGTGTAGCCTATTCTTTGCAGCGGCACTATTTCGGTATATGCTCCTTTCACCCAGAGGGTTTGTCCATTTGGCGCTATCATTTCTATCTCCAGTACTCCATTTACCCTGGCATCCAGTATTACTTCACCAATAGAGAATGCATACGGTCCAAACCATTGTTTTACGGCAGCGGGATCGAGGAAGGCCTGGAATACTTTACTGACCGG
>JAIOYR010000137.1 GCA_021740995.1 Taibaiella sp. | reverse complement strand
ATCACATACACATTCCTTGCCTTTTCCATGATCCCGTAGTCAATAGAGATATTGGTGCAATGAGGGTATAGCTTCACAATAGCATCGTGCTCTGCAAGTGTGTTATACAGCCCTGTAGCCTGCAGGAATACTTCGTGCATCTCAGGCAGAAACTGTTCCAGCGCATCCATAATGGTCTTTACATTCCATACAAATATGCCGGAGTTCCATAGAAAATCGCCACTTTTCAGAAACGTACGTGCCAGCTCAAGAGACGGCTTTTCTGTAAATGTTTTTACTCTGTACGACTTATCAATTTCCTGTTCCAGATCGTACTGTATATAGCCATATCCGGTATCAGGGCGTGTAGGCTTAATGCCTAGTGTCAGCAGCGACTTGTTCTTAGACACAAACTCCAGTGCTTCCTGTGCGGTACGCTCAAAAGAGTGCTCGTCCATGATCAGGTGGTCTGCCGGCGACATGATTATGTTCGCCTCCGGATTCAGGGCCATGATCTTATGTGCAAAATAAGCAGCACAGGGTGCTGTGTTCTTTCGCGACGGCTCACTAATAATGTTCTCGTCGTTTATTTCAGGGATCTGGCTTTTCAGCGTCCCCATATATTGCTCGTTGGTAATAAAGTAAATATTCTCCTTCGGGCAGATATGCTTAAAACGATTGTAAGTCCACTGTATCAGAGAACGGCCAGTGCCAAGGAGGTCAAGGAATTGTTTAGGGTGGTGCGTGCGGCTTTCTGGCCAGAACCTGCTGCCTATACCGCCAGCCATAATGGCTACATAGTTATTCTGAATATTCATGTCGTATCAAAAAGTATAAAGCGGACGATTAGATTAGATTGCAACGCAGCCGTATTCTATGTGCACCCCTTTCTTTTTATTAAAAAGTAAAACGAGCCATAAAAATAAGGGAAATTAAGGTCAGTTCTTAATAATAGGAAAGGCGGCTAAAATATTGCCGCCTTTCAATTAGAGTTTTCAAATAATTATTCGGCTTCTGCCACTACTTCTTTTACTTCTGGTATCATGCGCTTCATCATACCTTCTATGCCGCTTTTCAGAGTGATCATAGACGATGGGCAACCCGAGCATGACCCCTGCAACATCAATGTTACAGTACCGTCATTAAATCCTTTAAAGCTTATTGCGCCGCCATCCATTTCTACTGCAGGCTTCACATAGTTTTCCAGGAGCTCTTTTATGCGTACCACTACATCAGTATCATCGGCATTTGCCAGATTACTATCCTTGGGTATCACTACCTGGTCCTCATTGATCACCGTACGGCCTTCTTCCAGGTATTCCTTCAGAAACTGCCTTACAGAGGGTATTACATCATCCCAGTTGGTTTCTACCGTCTTGGACAATGTGACAAAGTTGCTGGCTATAAATACGCTTCTTATAAACGGGAACGCAAACAATTCCTTTGCCAGAGGAGACGGACCGGCTGATGCCTCGTCCGGGAAATCTATACTTTTTCCGGGATAGAGAAGTTTGTTAGCTACAAACTTCATCGTTTCCGGATTAGGGGTCATTTCTGTATATATACTCACAATAGTATTACCTGTCTTCAGCATAACTCAATTATTTGATGCAAAAATACTGAATAATTGCGGTACAGGGAATTGTTTAAACTGATACAGATAGTGGATAAGTTGATACAGGGAACGTCAAATCGTTGTTATTCAGCTACTTCTTCCTTCAATAACCACTTTTTCTCATTCAGGTGGGTTACCGTTACTTCCATGTTGTATCTGGCACGCAGGTGAACCGCCAACTGATTTGCAGCATACACAGAGCGGTGTTGTCCGCCTGTACAGCCAAAGGAAACACTAAGCTGCTCAAAACCACGGGCAATATAGTCTTCCACATTTATAGAAACCAATGCATACACATGGTTCATAAAGTCCGGCATCTTCGTCTCTCTTTCCAGAAACTGCAGTACCAGCTCATCATTGCCTGTCAGATACTTATATGCGTTTTGTCTGCCCGGATTCAATATCCCCCGGCAATCAAACACAAACCCGCCGCCATGAGGACTTGATGTTTTGGGTATTCCAGCCTTGTAAGAAAAGCTGCACACCTGTACTTCCAGTTTTGGCTTGCTTTCATTAGATACTGTCGTGTACTTGTCCTGCATATCGCGCGAAGACACTTTTTCCAGCAGCGACCGTAGCTCAGGGTAGGCCGGAGCCTGCGGATGGTTCGAAAGAAACTCATCCAGATTCTTGAGGGCCGGCCCTATACTATTTATGAAATGTGCTTTATGCTGCAATAGTCCACGGAAACCATACGATCCCAACACTTGCAACAGCCGCACCAGTACAAACTGTACATATCCTCGCCTGAAGTGGATTTCGTCCATTCTCGGCACATGCAGATCGCCTAGTGCGCTTATATATCCGTTGAGCAGATCTTCCTTCCATGGTTCAGGCAGTTGCGCCCGCGCCTGCCATAGCAGCGATGCCAGATCGTATTGCGGTGGCCCCTGCATGCAACCCTGAAAATCTATGAAGAATATTTTCCCCTCATGCACCATAATATTGCGGCTCTGAAAGTCGCGGTACATCAGTGTTTGAGGCTGCACCCTGCCCAGGTCCTTGCTCAGCAATTCCATTTCACTGATCAGCAATGACCGGTCGTACGTTATGCCCTGAAGGTCTGCAAAGTAATATTTGAAATACAGCAGATCAGACATGATAGCCTTCTCGTCAAATTGCTTGGAGGCAAAACACTGCTTGTAGTCGGCCTCTCGGCCTGCTATCCACTGCACTTTGGCCAGTTGTGCCAACGCCTTGTGGTAGAGTTTCCTTACCGGCTCACTATAACCTTCGGTTTTTAGCAGGTCAAACAGAGACGTTTTGCCCAGATCCTGTTGCAGGTATGCCCTGCGGTCCTTATTTACTTTGTATATCTCCGGAACATTTATCTGGTGTTTCCTGAAGAGTTCTGTAAAATAGAAGTAGGTGTTGTTTTCTGCAATATTTGTATTGTATGTGCCTATTGCTACAGTCTTGCCGGCTGTAATTCTATAATAGCGGCGATCTGAGCCCGATACGGCCAGTGCCTCTATTTTATCGGGTTTCTGCTCAAAGTGCTCTTCAAACAGTTTTTCCAGTATACTGGTGACCTGGACGGTAGATTTATTAGGAGTCATGCTCATTTCGTGGATAATCAAACAAAAATACTTTACGCTTTGCCAGAGGGAAATCTTCCCATCCATCAGCTTCGAAGTGCGCACCTACCATACCGCAGGTGGGCATATTGCCTGTAAAAAAATCAGGCGAAAGCTGATTGACAAATTCTGTGATGCCGGGATTGTGTGCTATTATAATAGCAGTTTTAACCGTGTCACCGATTTCATAAAGCAGTTCTTCAAAAACAGAAGGGATACAATGATACAATTTTTCTTCCCATTTAATGCTGCTGGCATCATATCCGGTAGCCCCGGCAATGAAGTTCGCTGTCTGTACCGTGCGCTTTGCCGTGCTGGAAATAATCAGCGAAGGCCGGATACCCGCCTTCATCAACCTGTTGCCCATTTCTGGCGCATCGCGCATCCCTCTGTCATTTAGTGGCCTGTCAAAATCACTTTGCAAGGGGTTTGCCCAGCTCGATTTTGCATGCCTTATCATGATCAGGGTACGCTTCATGGTACTACTATAAGAAAAAATGTAAAGGTGTTAGAGATCGTACCTGACTACCCGGCCACTGAGCCGGAGTTTCATGGTATAACGCAAAAATAAAAAAAATCAACCGAAACAGTTGAGAAAATCAGGATACTAGCTCTCTTCACCAAATAGGTCGCGCTCCAGTATTTCCATAGAGATAATGTCTATAGCCTCTATCATTTTAGGCGTCACATTGATCAGCAGGTCTGTTTCATCAGCTTTCAATGCAGCCATAATCTTACCGTTTACGCCCGTAAAGACCAGTGATCCGCCCTTTGAGTAGCACGCTTGGTGCATGGATACCAACTCGGCTATCGCTTCCTCTGCTATAGACGCACAATTTTGAAAGTCTACAATGAAATTCAGACTGCCGCTTTGCCTCATTTTCTCTACAGTAGCCTGTAATTCACCTGTCAAAATAACCGTTATTGTTTCAGAATCGGGTGTAATCACTGAAAATGTGTCTCTGGTATCAATTTTGAAGTCCATTTATCGTGTTATTAATGTTTGCCAAAAATAAAGATTCGAAAACAAAAAAACGCAACACGCAAAATACCCCGCTGAAACGCACTAATCATGCCGGCTGTAAAGCGTTGTTAAATTCTGATTCCGGTAAAATATGCGTATAATTATTGGCAATACTGCAATACTTTTAAAATCGCTAACTTTATTAAAAAACAGGACAATTCCATGGATTCCAATTTCTCACCCAAAGTAAAAGAGATCATTTCCTACAGTCGTGAGGAAGCGCTGAGGCTTGGCAATGATTTCATCGGCACAGAGCATTTGCTGCTGGGGCTGATAAGAGAGGGCGACGGGCTTGCCCTAAAGGTGCTGCAAAGTATGCAGGTCGACCTTTTTGAACTCCGCAAAGAGCTGGAGGTCGCAATCAAAGACAAGAACAACAAACCGCTGATAAACATCAACAGCCTGCCGCTAACCAAGCAGGCCGAAAAAGTGATCCGTATCACGGTACTCGAGGCAAAGGCACTCAAAAGCCCTAGCGTCGAAACCGAACACCTCATGCTCTCTATTCTGAAGAATAAAGAGAATGTGGCTACACAGATACTCGGAAACCTTGATGTAGATTATGAACGCTTTAAAGGTGAGCTCAGCATTTTGCAGGGTGGTAGCCCTACCAGCGATTATAACGATCCCGGTTCTGAAGAGTTCGATGACGACGACGAGCGCCGTCAGTATCAGCAACGCAAACCTGCCGCAGGCAACACAAAATCTAAAACTCCGGTACTCGATAACTTCGGACGGGACATTACCAAGTTCGCTGAGCTGGGTAACCTCGATCCCATCGTTGGTCGCGAGCAGGAGATAGAGCGTGTATCGCAAATACTGTCACGCAGAAAAAAGAACAATCCTATCCTCATCGGTGAGCCTGGTGTGGGTAAGACCGCAATCGTGGAAGGG
>JAIOYR010000043.1 GCA_021740995.1 Taibaiella sp. | reverse complement strand
TGAGATAAACTGCAGCATAGTGAACAGCCCTAACCCCACCTACATAGCTATGGACGAAATGCAGCTAAGACCCGCAAAGTCAATAGTGATATCGAAGTGGAAGGATGGTACAGTAATGGTAAACAATCACCGGTTCAAAACAACAAAATAATGACGGCAGAGATAAGCAGAGAGCAGATATATGAATGGCTGGGACAGGTAACCGACCCGGAGGTGCCGGCACTTACCATCCTCGATCTGGGCATAGTGCGCAATGTGGCGATAACCGGCAACCCGCCACAGGTGAAAATAATGATAACACCCACCTACAGCGGCTGCCCGGCTATGGATGTGATATCATTGGGCATACGCATGGCATTGGTGAGCCGGGGTATTAAGAGCCTGACAATAGAACAGCAACTAAGCCCCGCATGGACAACAGACTGGATGACAGAAGAAGGAAAACGAAAACTAAAAGAATACGGAATAGCCCCGCCCAACCGAAAGGCATTTCAATCGCTCGGCTTGTTTGAAGAAGAAAAAGTAAGTTGCCCACGCTGCAATGCTACCGATACAGAACTCATCAGCCAGTTTGGCCCCACGTCGTGCAAGGCACTTTATAAATGCCTGTCCTGCAAAGAGCCATTTGAGTACTTCAAGTGCCATTGATGTATGAGTTATAATTGCAGCACCCTGAACTCCAACACCCTATTTTGAGAATGCTGCTCCTCCGTACATTCCAGACATTCAGGACATTGTATTACCGGCTTTGTTTCTCCAAAAGCGCACAGATCCTGTATGCTACAATATACACATCATAGACAGGAGGTAAAAATTCTATGCAAAAAATTCAATGAAATTCCTGCAAATATTAACCCTTAGCTAAAAACTGACAACACTTATCACATCATTGACGTGTGAATCTGGCAGAATGTTAGCGCAGACTGAACCATAAAGATTTTCATTCTCTAAAATTTGCCTTTTCACAATAGTCGATAAACCTTCTTAGCTATATATTAGTATATTTATACCCAGATTATCAATCAATGCTTATGAAACCGCTTTTTATCTTACTTATATTGTCTGTTACACACTGCGCAGTGGCTCAGGATTTTTGCAAACAAATAAAAAAAGAAGTGTCAGATAATAAGACCATTACAGAGCTATCGTCGCCCTACGACCTCAAAGAAATCCCTATGATGCGGGTTACCCGAAACATCAGCACTGATGAGGATGCACCTTTCGACAATTTCTCAGTCATTTTCCGTGTTCTGTGTGGCGTTGATGATATCTACGGCGACTCGGGGGGAGGAGGAAAGACAGAGAAAGAAGAAAAAAAACTCACCATCATCTTCGAAGACAACTCCCGTATAGTAGACGATACAGTAGATATTATGCACGATCTTACCGAAGACAGAACAGAGGCGATTCGTTATGTCTACTACCCTATCATACCCGAAACCGCCAATGACTTTTCTACCAAAAAGATTTCAAAGTTTATTATCGCAGGTCAGGAAAAAGAAGTACCCGCCGATCTGTCTAATGCGTTAATGCAATATGCACGTTGTATCAAAACGGCTAAATAAAGGAGCGTTTACCCCAGACGTTTATAGCTTACTTACAGGCATCTTCACATCGTGGTAAAAAAGAAACTGCCATCCGTCGGCCTTACCCTGTGTGGCGTAAGACTCGCGTAGTTGCATCGCTTTTTTGCCATCGTAGTCGTACTTGGCTACATACTTCATTTTCATCTGCTTTAGTTGTGGTGCTTCATCGCCCCCAAAGAAAACTTTGTCCACACCATCATCGATCAGGTATACTATATGCTGCGGGCAGTGCCCACCTGAGTGCATGTAACGTATATAGCCATCTATAGTGCCTTCTTCGCCATCTATCCAGCGCACCTGTGTAGTAGCCAGCAGCGGCTCTATATCTTCGGGATGATAGGAAGGCATACCTGTCTTTAGTGCAAAATCCGCCTCGGGCCGGTACAGGTAATAATCTGCATTGGGGAATGTGGCATTTATCATCCCCTGACTGTCCTTAAACACCAGACAACCTGCATGATCTTTGTGCAGGTGCGACAGCAATACTTTGGTGACCATAGACGGCTCATAGCCATGCTTGCGCAGGTTGTCGTGTATCTGCAATACACCTTCTTTATTATTGAATCCCAGCCCCGTGTCCAGCACTATTACATCTCTGGCAGTTATCACCAGAAAAGGCTGTACCTCTACCAGCAGCGAGCCTGTGGGGCGGTCTGTAAGCTCATGCGCCGCCTCATCAAAAGGCACAAACTCCTTATCATGCCCAACCGTAAACACCCCCTCCGACATCGGATAAATCTCAGCCATTTTTAAAATTTAAAAACTCAATTCGAAATGCACCAAATGCACATTAAACGAATTTACCGCACATACCCACATTCCTCACATTAACACATTATATCATTACCACATTCCCACATTATAGAATTACCGAATCAGCACCTGCCGGTCAGCATCCAGCCGCACCAGTATGAATATAAGAATACTGAACGATAATAACGACGAACCACCATAACTCAGAAAAGGCAGGGTGATACCTATTACCGGAGCCAGGCCTATGGTCATAGATATATTCACCGCAAAGTGAAAGAATAGTATACACGCCACACAATAAGCGTATACACGGGTGAAATCGGACCGCTGCCGCTCACCCAGGTATATCACCCGCAACATCAGCGACAGATAGAGTATTACAAGCACAGCACTACCCACAAACCCAAACTGCTCGCCTATGGCACAAAATATAAAATCCGTTTTCTGCTCCGGCACAAACTGGTTTTTGGTTGATGTGCCATTCAGGAAACCCTTTCCCAGCATACCGCCGGAGCCTATAGCAATTTTAGACTGTAGCACGTTGTATTCAGAACTGTTGGTTCTTTCTTTTTTCTCCTCACCCGGCACCAATGCCTTGTTATACTCATCGGGCACATCTATACCTATCATAGAGTATATACGCTCTATCTGGTGTTTCTGCAGCCCGTGTTTGAACACAAACGGCACTGCCACCTGCGAGAAGAGCAGCGAAAACAACCACACACTTATTAGTATTATCCTTGGAGCTATCTTTCTTTTCAGCGTCTGCCGGCCCAGCAGCGCTATCACTATTGCAAACACCGTAAGCAGCACAGCCAGCGTGGTCCTGTTTACCAGCAGCGATGTCAGCACCAGTGCTATGGCCCCGAACCCCAACAACAATATTGCTGTAGGTAACCCTTCTCTGTACATCACCAGAAAAAAACAAAAGTATACCAGCGCCAGCCCGGTTTCTTTTTGCAGTACTATCAGCACTGCCGGTGCCAACGCTATAGCGGTTGCTATCAACCTGTTCTTAAGTTTTTTAAAGTTGGTTTCATTCAGCGACATGAATTTGGCCAGCGCCATAGCCGTAAATATCTTGGCCACCTCGCCCGGCTGAAATCTAAAGCTACCCACCCCCAGCCACGATCGCGAGCCCTTCACATCCACCCCTGCAAAGATGGTAATGATCAGCACCGCAATACATATCGTATAAATCAGAAAAGCAAACGATGAAAAAAACTTACTATCGGTAAGTATGATAATAAACCCTATAAACAGAGAATAGCCCAGCCATATCACCTGCCGCATATAGCTCTTGTTCATCATAAACAGCGATGTATCTGTGCTGCGGTGCTCCACAGAATATATCGCCAGTATACCTATAGTTACCAGCATCAGGTATAGCAGCAACACTATGCCGTCTATTCTGTAAAACAATGTTTTTCTGAGGGTGCTCATAGATATTACTTACGGTTTCCTGATTTTAATTTATTCCTTATCCATCTTTTGTATAGTCTCAGATCTTCTGCCTTTCGGGTGCTGTCTGCTATGCGCCTTTTCTCCACCTTGGCATTGTATATCCTCAGGTCTCTCAGGCGCAGCACAGAGTCTATAGTATATACATATTTGTTTATCAGGTTGGCTTTCAGCATTTTTTCTTCCAGCGCCTTCTTGCGGGTGGGTATGCTGTCTCTCAGGTATTTTTCCATCACCAGGCTGGCTATAGGGCCTGCCCATGCAGCACCGTAGCCTGCATTTTCTATAGCCACCGCTATCGCTATCCTTGGGTTCACCCTTGGTGCAAAAGCCACAAACATTGAGTGGTTCTGCATCTTTATCACCTCTCCGTTTACTATCGCCTTGTTCTCAGCAGTACCCGTTTTGGCACATACCTCCATACTATCTATTTTGGCTACACCACCAGTACCATGCTCTACCACATCCTGCATAGCCAGCTGCACCGTAGTGAATGTCTCATCCGGTATATTCAACACCACATGTTTCTCACGGTACTTACGCAGCAGCGTGTCCTGCTCATTGCGCCCTATCGCCTTCACAAAGTGTGGGGTGTAGTAGTATCCCTTGTTGGCTATGATACACATACCATTAGCCATTTGCAGCGGGGTCAGCAACAGCTCACCCTGCCCCATACCTACAAACACTATCGTACAAGAGTTCCACGATTTGTTGTACATTTTGTTGTACATATTCGTATCGGGCACCAGTCCCTTGCCTTCAAACGGTATGTCTATACCCGTTTGCCGTCCATACGCAAAGCTCTTGTAGTAGTCGTGCCATACCTGCAGTCCCTGCTTCACACTTTCAAAATTATCATAGTCTACAGTCAACCTGAAAATGTGACTAAAGTAAGAATTGCATGAGTGCGACAAAGCCGCGCGGAAATTACCTGCATGACCAGCCTCCTTATGCTCACAGGCTATTCCCCGGCTACAGGCACCATAGCTGCCGCGGCAGCCATAGCCGTAGTCCGGCGTTATGGCACCCACATTCAGTGCCACCAGTCCTGTAAAAGGCTTAATAGTAGAGCCCGGAGGGTACATGGCCTGTGTAGCCCGATTAAAGAGTGGCCGGGTAGCCTCCCGGTACAGTTGAGAGTAGTTGTGGGCGCGCTCCTTGCCACGCAGCAGGTTGGGGTCAAAGGTAGGGCTGCTGACCATAGCCAGTATCCCACCTGTTTGGGGATCTATGGCCACTACACTGCCTATCTTATTGGCCATTAGCTTTTCGGCATACTCCTGCAGCTCCATGTCCAGGTACAGGTCCAGTTGTTTGCCCGATACTTCCTGACTATCCAGCTCTCCGCCTTTGTACGGGTCTCGTGGGCGATTAAACTTGTCGCGCTCCAGATAGTGCACACCACGCTGCCCGCGCAGCACCTCTTCATATTGCAGCTCCAGCCCACTAAGACCGGTATAGTCGCCCTGCCGGTAAGAGGAGTAGCGGGGCTTCTTCAGCATCTCCGGCGACACCTCGCCTATGTAGCCCAGCATCAGCCCTGCTATAGGTTTTTCATACACCCTTATATTACGCTCCACCAGTTCAAAGCCCGGGAACTTATACGCATTCTCCTGATAACGTGCTGTCTGCTCATCGCTCAGCAGTTCCATAAACGGGCTCTGACGCACATCTATATTCCTTACCAGCACCTTACCCAAAATAGACGCATACATTTCCCGGTCTATATTGAGCGCAGCACAAAACGCCACCGTATCGAATGTCTTAGGCACATTGCGGGGCGTTATCATCAGGTCATATATCGGCGTGTTAGAAAGCAGTGTCCTTCCCTTACGGTCTAATATTACCCCCCGGGGCGGGTATACTACTTTTTTGTAGATAGCTATATCATTAGCAAGTATCTTATACTTTGGCTCGAAATTCTGAAGAAAAAAAAGCCTGAGCAGCATTATGGTAGCTACTCCTATAAAGATAAAGCTGATGACATACCGCCGCGGGTTTGTCGCAAGAGACATACAGAAAGATTGATGGATTGTAAACTGTATGCAAACCTACTATAAAACAACATTGAAACTGATTGCTGACAGCTGAAATAATAAAATAAATTTCAACCATATTGTTAATAACTTTTATAGCGGATTTTGTGCTGATTTTCTATGATTTTCCTACGTTCTGCTATCAGTGTTACATTCAAAGAAATTTCTTCGATGCTATCATGTCCCAAAAACATGCACTCAGGAATATCGAATTTCACAGATACTGCTCAATTACTATATTGTTAATAATGATACTCCTATCAGCGTATATTTGCTGCAGTAGATGATATTTGTTGTACCAGTGAATAAAAACAGCACCACTAACTGAATGAAAATAGGCATAGTTTGTTACCCTACATTTGGCGGAAGCGGAGTACTCGCTACAGAGCTAGGCATTGCGCTTTCCGATAAAGGTTATGAAGTTCATTTTATCACCTACGAGCAGCCGGTAAGGCTCACTCAGGGGTTTCACCCCAATATTTATTTTCACGAGGTCAAGGTGCCTACTTATCCCTTGTTCGATTTTCCTCCCTACGAGACAGCACTTGCCAGTGCAATGGTCAATGTGATTGTGAATCAGCAGCTGGACTTGCTGCATCTGCACTATGCCATACCACATGCATCAGCAGCCTACTTTGCCCGACAGATTCTAAAAAAATCAGGAAAAGACATCCCATTTATCACCACCCTGCATGGCACAGACATCACCCTGGTGGGCAAAGATGCCACCTATGCCCCTGTAGTTACTTTCTCTATCAACGAGTCTGACGCTATTACAGCCGTATCTGAAAATCTGAAAGAAGAGACACTCCGCTCCTTTACTATTGAAAAGGAAATACACGTCATTCCCAACTTTGTGGATGTAAAGCGGTTTCACCAGACGGATAAAAACCACTTCAAACAAATGTTGGCTCCTGACGGAGAGCGCATACTCGTGCACGTTTCCAACTTCAGAACCGTTAAGCGGGTGCCGGATGTGGTTAAAATATTTGCAGAAGTAAAAAAAGAAATACCAGCAAAACTGCTGATGATAGGCGATGGCCCCGACCGGCAGAATGTAGAGGAGTTGGCTCGCAGCATGGGCCTTTACAGCGATGTTCGTTTTCTGGGCAAGCAGGAGCAAATCAGTGAGATATTAAGTATCAGCGATTTGTTCTTACTTCCGTCGCAAACAGAGAGTTTTGGTTTATCTGCACTGGAGGCTATGGCATGCAGTGTGCCGGTTATATCCAGCAATGCCGGCGGCCTGCCCGAGATAAATGTACACGGCAAAACGGGCTTCCTGTCTGACGTAGGTGATATAGCATCTATGGCAAACCATGCCATATCTATTCTCAAAGACGATGAAACGCTGCTGCACTTCAAGAAAGCTGCAATTGCCCATGCGCGCAAATTCGAGAAGCAACATATCATACCGCAATACGAAAAACTATATGAACAAGTAATTGCAGACTATAAGACAAACAGAAAACCTTGTTCATAACCCTTGGTTAGTTTCTGCGCTACAGGTATTCATCATTGCCTGCATAGCTTTTCTATTGCAGCTTTGGCAGGAGTATAGCCGTAGCTCAAAGCTGTTTGCAAATCCATGCAAGGTGCGCTACCTGCCTGATACTTTACCATACCCAGGTAGTAATGTGCTTCGCCACTAGCGGGATTCAGGGCTACAGCCGCCTCCATATCCTGCATAGCCTGTGTATGCATCTCCTTTTTACTGTATAGCAGTCCGCGCCTTATGTAGAACAGTGGCTCTTTCTTATCAGCGGCTATTGCCCGGTCATAGCAGGTCATAGCTGCCTGTATATCGCCCTGCTGCTCCATACAACTGCCCTTTATATGCCATGCCCTGCCGTTTGCAGGCTGTGCTGCCAGCACCTGCTCTATATCTGCCAATGCCTGGGCTGTATGACCAGTAGACTGATGCAGCATAGCACGCGTGAAATAAGCTTTTACATATCCGTTGATTGCAATACTTTTATCCAGAGCATCCAGCGCTTCCATGGCCCTGCCTTGCCGCATATGTAGTAACCCCTTGCTGTGCCATGCCTTATAACTGTTGGGGTCCAGACGCACCGCTTTATCCAGATGAATGGCTGCCTGTGCGTAATCACCCGCTTTCAAAAACATACCTCCTACACTGTACTGTGCTACTGCCGAGTTAGGATACGTTTCCAGCAATGCGTTAAAGAAATTCTTATCGGAAAGCCACGCATCATTACGAATAAAAGTAAGTACCAGCAAGACTACTGAAACCGTCGCAATTAGACCGCTAAATATCCTTTTTACAGATACCCGCCGCAACCAAATAAACAGATAATAAACTACCGGATAGACAATGCCTATACTTGCCAGATACAGATACCTATCGGCAGTGAGCGCCTCGCCAAACCTGATAAACTGTAATACAAACAGGATGTTTACTGTAAAAAACAATATACCACCAGCCAGTATCATCCATTTTTTGCGGTAGGCTATGATGCCTAGCGATACCACAGCCAATGCCATAGCCAGATACAGGTATTGCACTACCCCTATCGCCACCGGATAAGGATACATAGCCGATAAACCAACAGGTATAAAGAGGCGACCAATGTAACTGGCATAGGCACAACCTGCATACAATACTGACTCTGCAAAACTATATGCCTCCTGCCGCTCCAGAAAACTGCCACTCTGTTGTGCTTTTATAGCAACTATACCCACTGCAATTGCTGCTAAAAAAAGTGGCAACTTCTCTGTCCATATTTTTCGGTTTAGCAGCGGTCTGCCCAGCCATACATCTATGGCAATTATTGATAGCGGCAGCGCTACAGCAGTGCCCTTAGAGAGCATAGCTGCTGCCCCTGCTCCTATTACCCACGCCATACCCCGTAAAGATGGAGCACTGGCGTAGCTTACGTATTGCCGTAGTGCCAGCAGTAAGAAAAAGCTACTCAATACAGTCTTACGCTCTGCCACCCACGATACACTTTCTGTCTGCACAGGATGCAATGCAAATAAAAGTGCTGTAAAAAGCGCCACCATGCTTTCCGGTTGCAACTTCTTTATCAGCAAGTATACCAGCCCGCCATTCAGTACATGTAGCAATACTCCTGACAGGTGATAAACAAATGGCGCCGAGCCACCAATAGCATAGTCTATGGTATAAGACAGCATAGTGAGCGGGTGATAATTGCCTACATAGTACCCGGAAAACCAAAGCCTGAAATTGTCTAAATTGAACGCTCTGATATCCGGATTTTGAAGCACATACGCAGCATCATCCCACGACAGGAATCCCGCAGCAAACACTTTGCAATATGCAATTAATGTTACTGCAGCTATTAACCCCATATGGAGCCTGGTAGTCTTGTTGTCTACAGCCTTATTGCTATTCATATTCTCTCCTCAAAATATTAGCCTCCCTTATCGCCTTACCCAATGCATATAACCATGATACTACCTACAAACTCCAGTCTATAGGTTGCTCTCCTTTTTCACGAAGCCATGCATTTGCTTTACCAAAATGCCCGCAACCATAAAAGCCATTATACGCAGAAAGAGGGGATGGATGAGCTGCCTTCAATATTTTATGCTTACTGGTATCTATTAATACTTCTTTGTTTTGTGCAAACCTCCCCCATAGCATAAACACAACATGTTCCTTGCCGGCAGATACACGCCTTATTACCTCGTCTGTAAACACATGCCAACCCACCTGACTGTGAGACATTGGTTGGTTTGCTTCTACGGTTAGTGACGCATTGAGCAACAAAACCCCTTGTCTGGCCCACTTCTCCAGATTACCGGTATTATTTATGGTTATACCGAGGTCTGTCTGAATCTCTTTAAAAATATTCAGCAGAGATGGTGGGGGCTTCACCTGATCCGGCACAGAAAAGGATAACCCATGTGCCTGCCCCGGGTTGTGGTAGGGGTCCTGCCCTATTACTACCACCTTAACCTGCTCAAAAGGAGTAAATTCGAAAGCATTAAAAATCTGCTTACCAGGTGGATAAATGACCTTACCAGCGACTTTTTCAGCTTTCAGAAAAGAAACAATATGAGCAAAATAAGGCTTGCCGAACTCTTCATTTAGTTGATTTTTCCAGCTTTGTTCTATTGCTACATCCATCAGGTAAAGTTTGCAAATCTATAAATCGTAAACATGAATTTACTGTACGCCTAACACATAAAAACAGGTTTCATGATTACTTATCATTACGCTCCCTGTTTCATTAAAAAGAGAATGGCTGTTGCAAACATGTGCAACAGCCATTCATTAAATATTCATTACTATTAATATACTACTAGTTTCTGTGTATTGCTCTGGCTGCCACTCATTGTCTGCACCAAATAAATACCTGGTGTAGCAATTGCATCATGTGGTATCAGTATACGTGCGGCATTGCCTTTCAGTTGTTCTGTAATAGTGTATACTACTTTACCTGTGATATCCATTACAACTACCTGAGCCTGTGAATTTTGAACGTCTTTTACAACTACGTAAGCATCGCCCTGTGTAGGATTAGGCACTACTTTCACATCTATGGTACCCATTTTCAAATCGCTAACTTCAGCAGTCCAAGGGCTCACATGTACCCTGTCAAGATAGAAGTTATTGCCTGAGCTTCTAAAGTCAAATGCACTTTTGTAAATACCTGGCTTATAGCGGAAACGGAATACAGTATATTTATTACGTGCAGCAGCAGGAATACTTATTGTTTTTGCAGCCCAGTCAGAAGTAGAAATAGGAACATATTCTACAGATAACGCACCTTTATTCAAAAGAGTTCCTTTACCCAGTTTTGCCAAACTCACCCATGTATGCTTCTTGTCTATAGAATAATCGATGAACAATGAGTCATTGATATGTTCAGAAGCACTTGTGCGTGATGCACCTGAGTAATGGAAGTTAAGGTTACAATTGCCTGATGTAAGTCCGGTAAGATCGAACGGCACACTGTAAAGATCATCAAAGTCACCTTTAGGTGTTCCGGTAAGCAATTCCAGACCGGCACGCTTGTCAAAACCCTGATACTTGATACAGGTATTGTCATAGTATCCTACGTTGGCATAATCCCATTTGAAACCATTGTTGTAATAATTGAACATAGGCCATTTATCCCTATCAGCCCCCGGATTGAACTCCATGAAGTATCCGGAAAGAGCATCAACACCTGTGTTATCTGCTACAAATACTGCCTTTGGATAAGTAGTGCTTGTAGTGCCTGAGTTATTGCCCGTAGCCTCCAGTGTCATATTTACCCAACCTGGCTCAGAAAAATTATTCTCAAATGAATTGTTGATGCCGGATAAAGTTGTAAATGATTGCGTGGGCTTAGACGCGCCATTTGAGAAAGTCCAGTTTACAGCAGTAATAGTATCCTGCCAGCTTTTATTAGAGAAGTGAAGTGACACTCCAGGAAACGTAAAATAAGTAAGTGTAGAGTTTTGTGCCAAACCTTGTCTTACACAAAAGTCAGTTACTGGTTTCAAATCAGGGTAAGGTGCCAGTGCACCGGTAATAGCCAGATTAGTGCTATCCCAAAGGTTGCTTCTACCGCCAATAGTGCTGTTGAGCGCTGCACGCATACGCCATACCTGACCTATCGTGAGCATGCTCTGTGCACACTGCGAGTAATCCATTATATTCTGAGTATTGGTAGTATCAGGATAGTTTACCACAGAATCTACCATACCGCTCGCACTTGCGTACAACTTAAAGTAGTTGGAAGCACAGGTAGTATCATACAACTGCGCTGAGCCGCAAACACTGAAGTGACCTTTTGTTGGCGGGGTGTCATCTACTTCATCATCGCCACATACTTCACCTACGCCTTCGCCGCTGTTCCAGGGGTGTGCAAGGTCAAAATAGTGACCGGTTTCGTGCTCTATGGTATTGTCATCATTTATGTAATCAAATCTTGATATTACACCATCACTATAAGGGAAGGCAGCACCTGAAGCAGGGAATGTAGCATAAGCCAGTACAATGCCTACGCCAATACCTCTGCCGATTACATTCTCAGTCCAGATATTAAAATAGCTTGTAGGCGGCCATTGATCCATTTTTGCCTGGTCATCTCCACCATAGGTAAGATAGGAAATACGCTTTGTGATACCCTTTGTAGGATTGCCAAGCGGATCGATGGTAGCAAGATGAAACCTCATTTTTGCATTTCCAATGTACTTCTTGAATGGCTCAATGATGGTGCTCAGTGCACTTTGTTTGTTGTAAAACTTATTCAGATGAGCAATCATCGCATAGATATTGCTGTCTTTCAGATTTTCACCACCGTAGTTGTGAATAATATGTACTACAACTGGTATATCATAAAAATCCGTATCGGAACGTGTTGCAGTTGTTTTAGAAGCAAATTTTCCAGCATTAACCTGAGCAGCTATAAAAGCTTTTATACTCTTATTTAGCTGATCTTCATATACCTGCACAGCGGGATTCTGCTGTTTATAAAATTTGTGCATTTCATCTGTAGCACAAGGTGCCTGAGCAAACCCCCTTGATGCTACAAGCATCAAAGCAAGAACCAGACTTAAGTAGTTTTTTTTCATCTCAGATAAATTATAAAGTTTCAAAGTTAAATAAAATCACAAAACATAGCCCAATTATTCGGTTTTTTTTTGCAATGAGCAGTGGCCTCATGCTTATTGCCCAAATCATACTTATTGGGTGTCCTGTATTAAATAGACGTAATACGGCAATGAAAACTTGGGTTTTTATTAAAAATAAAAAATCAGAATATAATTTTATAGAAAGGCAACCAAATTAATAAACCAACATTTTCTCAGTAGTATTCATACTTCCTGTAGTAAGTGTAACAAAATAGAGACCCGCAACAGGCACTTCTGAGCGTGGTATAAATATTCTGTTTATACTGTTTGAAAACACTTCAGCTTCCTCCTCATATACGACTCTACCCGCTACATCCCTGATGCTATATTTTGCAATACCACCATTTACCGAATTGAATACAAGTGTACTTCCGGCTGATGAAGGGTTCGGGAAAATGGAAAATGTATTGGTTCCATTCACTGTCATTTCCTCCAGTTGTGCCGGCAGATTGCTGATTCCGAAGTTATCCAGATAGAGATTATTGCCAATATTCCCTGGTCTAAAACGCAATCTGAAAAAGGTCTGTGAATTGCGATACACAGCAGGAACACTTACCGAGCGGCTTTTCCAACTTGATGATGCACCATGAATGAAGTTACCCGATTGCGCTCCGTTATTGGCCAGATCTGTACCCCTGTACCCGGCTATTTTAGTCCATATAGCACCACCATTTGTACTTACGTCCACCTGTAGTGAATCTCTCGAGGTGCTGCTGCTTCCGGATACCAATGCACCGGATGTATAAAAGTTGACAAATACATCGCCGCTTACACCAGCAAGGTTGAATGCCGGCGTATAAATATCGTCATAATCACCACTGGCTATACCAGTGCGCTTATTAGTACTATCAAAAGACCTGTATCGTATGCAGCTATTGTCGCCCATACCTGCACCATTATAAAACTCCCACTGAAAACGGTTATTATAATAGTTCATCATAGGCCAGTTTGGTATATCGCCAATGCTGGAAAACTTCTGCGAATATCCCAGTCCGCCAGCCACTGTGGTATCTGCGGCATATACAGAGCGGGTATTCACTATTGTATTGCTGCCGGCATTAGATGTGGCTGTAAGTGTAGTGGTAACCCAACCCGGCACAGAAAACCTGTTGGTGACAGTTCCCGTGTTGGTAGAAACCGGCTGAGCTGCGCCATTAGAAAACTGCCAGAGTACAGAAGAAATAGTATCATTCCAGGACGCGTTGCGGAATGAAAACTCACCTATGCTGTTGAAAGTAAGAAAGTAAGACCTTGCATCAGTAATAGTACCCGCACCTATTGCTTTGTTTAGGGTAAACTCCGCTACCGGCGGCAGATCGGGCGTTGGAGCCAGCGCGCCTGTAGCCGCCAGATTGGCCTCTGTGATCAGGTTGTTTCTGCCAGCCACACTGCTGGTCAGCGCTTCGCGCATACGCACACACTGACCTGCACTGAACATATTGGAGCAGTAGCTATAATCCATAATATTCTGAGCATTGGTAGTATCGGGATAGTCGACGAGTGAATCTACCAGACCGGATGCTGACAAATAAGTTCTTGCATAGCCGGTAGCACATGTAGTATCGTATATAGTACTTAGCACACAACCCGGAGTATGCCCCTTGGTAGGTGGCGTATCATGCACCTGATCATCGCCACAGGCTACAGCAGCATTATTGTTATTTCCCCATACATGCTGCAGATTCAGCACGTGTCCCAACTCATGTGGTATCGTCTTTGAGCGGTCTATATAGCTCGCCAGACTGATAACCCCATCGTAATGAGGTATTCCGGCTCCACCTGAAGGATAATAAGCATAAGCAGCAGCTCCGCGGGTAATTGCGTTAACAAACCAAATATTGATATAACGGTTATTGGGCCATGATTCAAATTTGGCTCTGTCGTCGCCTGAGTTAGTAAGGTAAGAATGATGCCTTATTACTCCTTTGGTAGGGTTACCGTCAGGGTCTATCGTTGCAAGGTGCAGGCGCATACGGGCATCGCCTATATACTTTTTAAACGGCTCTATTACCGCAGCAGTATCACTGTTTTTTTTCACAAATGCCAATGCCCAGTTGGCAGCAGCATCATATATCTCGTTATCACTCAGGTTCTCTGCACCATAGTCGTGTACAATATGCACTATAATCGGAACATCGAAATAAGTAGTATCTAAATCGCTGCCCGTTGTTTTGGCTGCCAGTCCTCTACCCAGCTGTTCATTGAACTGTTGTTCATAGTCGGCAATTATAGGGTATGTTTTCAGTAGGTGCCGGTGGTGTTCATCGGTACCACACGGCTGGGTTTGAGCAGATACTGCAACAACCATACTTAGTATAGCCGATGCAATAAGAGAAAACTTTTTAATCATTCGAATTTTTATTAATTTTTTAAGCAAGGGCGTGAAGATAGGGATAGTTTAACAAAAACAGTGCAATTTCGACATACTGTACTGCGCAATTGACATTATATACAAAAAAACCTTGCAGATAGATGTGCAAGGTTTTTTTAAGAGAGCGGAAAACGAGACTCGAACCCGCGACCCTCAGCTTGGGAAGCTGATGCTCTACCAACTGAGCTACTTCCGCTTATTGTAAAGACCGCTTCTTAAGTACTAAAATTAATGATTTTTCCGGAACTTTAAATGGCCAGCCTTGTAAAACCATTTACGGAAAGAAATAACCTTGTATATTGAATAACCCCACTAATTATTAAAAGTCATTCAGTCATTATCCCCGGTACAATTTTCCACCGGTCTGGCTGTAAGAAAAGATCAGAATAATCCGAAGAGGGCAGACAGAAACACATAATCCGTTAAAGTTGTGCTATTATTTGTCTCGCTTGAAATTGAAACAGAAAAAAGCTGAGACTATTTTTTATATTGGAAAATACACCACTAAACCGAATAACAAACTAAGCTATGACCACTCAGATTGTAATAACGATATGCTCTCTTTTACTGCTGGCATATCTGTTTGACATAAGCTCCAAACTGACAAAGATTCCTTCGGTAATAATGCTGCTTGTATTGGGTTGGGTGGTGCGGCAGGCAACCGGTTTTTTCAATATTCGCATACCTGATCTCACACCACTTTTGCCGGTTTTTGGTACTATAGGGCTGGTACTTATAGTGCTTGAGGGCGCATTAGAGATTGAGCTCAATAAGTCAAAAATACCCGTTATCAAAAAATCAATACTGCTTGCTACAATACCTATGGTTCTGCTGGCCTTTTTAATGGCCTGGGCGTTTCAGTATTTCAGCAATGTGCCTTTCAAAACAGCTTTGATAAATGCCATACCTTTTTGTGTTATCAGCAGTGCTATTGCTATTCCCAGCGTCAGCAACCTTACAGCACGCTACAAAGAGTTCATCATATACGAGAGCAGCCTTTGTGATATTATCGGTGTGCTTTTTTTTAATTTCTTTGCATACAATTCCAGTATCAATGCAGCATCATTCGGGCATTTCTTTTTCGAATTGCTCATAGTCTTTGTTGTTTCATTCATGTCGGTTATCGGTCTGTCATTTTTGCTAAGCCGAATTCGCTATCATGTGTCGTTTGCGCCTATTATGCTCATCGTTATTTTGCTATACTTTGTTTCCAAACTCTATCATCTTCCCGGCCTTATTTTCATTCTGATATTCGGCTTGTTTCTGGGCAATCTGGATGAACTGAAAAAACTGAAATGGATTGAAAAACTTCGCCCGGACAAACTGAACGTGGAAGTAAAAAAATTTAAAGAAATTACCACAGAGGCTACTTTCTTTATTCGCGCCATTTTCTTTCTCATGTTTGGCTTCCTGATGGAAGCCAAAGAAATACTGAATTTGCAAACACTTCCATGGGCACTTGCCATATCGGCTGTTACCATTCTTATCAGATATGTAGCACTCAGGATATTCAGGCTGCCTAGTTCGCCACTGCTATACATTGCGCCAAAAGGACTTATTACCGTACTGCTGTTTCTGGCTATAGTGCCGCAGCAGGCGATAGCTCTGGTCAATAAATCTTTAATACTGCAGACAATTATTTTATCTGTAGTGATTATGATGTTCGGACTGATGGCGAACAAAAAACAAGACAATGCTATTGTTCACAATACGGAATAAACCTTTTTGCCGGATATGGTGAAGAGAATCATAAATAATGCGAGAACTTTGATTCAAAGATATTTATCATGAAAATAAGACTAATTTGCGTGCAATTTTCCGTAGCCTCATGTCAAAATTTATTCTCATTTGCACAGTTATTACTTTTCTGTTTGCGTCCCGCTCTGTGGCGCAGGGTACCCCCGAATACAACAAATGGGTAACCACAGGCTTTGAGCAGTACAATGCCAAGCAATATAAAGAGTCAGCTGCATCCTACTCAAAAGCCTTTGCGACAATTGGAGGCAGGGCAGTAGCAGACGACCGGTATATTGCTGCATGTGCATGGGCGCTTGCCGGCAAGCGGGATTCTGCATTTTTCCATCTAACCTATCTGGCTGAAAAAGCCAACTATACCGACCATAATCAACTGACTACTGACAATGACCTGAAAGTGCTGCGAGGCGACAAAAGATGGCACCCGCTCTGTGACAGAGTGCAGCAAAATATGGTAAAGGCAGAAGCAACCCTCAACAAAAACCTGGTAGCTATACTCGACACCGTGTCGCAGCAAGACCAGAGATACAGGCAACAACTGGCCGATATAGAAAACCAGCATGGCAAGAACTCAAAAGAAGTGAAAGAGCTATGGAAAATAATAAATAAGTACGACTCTGTAAACCTCAAAAAAGTAACTGCGATTCTGGAGCAGTATGGCTGGCCGGGCGCTGACCTGGTGGGCGAAGAGGGTGCCGCTACCGTATTTCTGGTGATACAACATGCCGACCTGAAAACACAGGATAAATACCTGCCCTCCATGCGCGAGGCCGTGAAAAAGGGTATCGCGTCGCCGGCATCGCTAGCTATGCTAGAAGACCGTGTAGCGCTCAGGCACGGCAAAAAACAGATATATGGCAGCCAGGTAACCAGTGATGCCAATGGCGATTACCTGGCCCCATTGGCAGACCCGGACAATGTAGACAAACGGAGAGCCGAAGTAGGGCTGGGACCACTAGCAGACTACCTGCTTAATTTCAGTATTATCTGGGATGTGGCTGCTTATAAAAAACAATTGCCGGAACTGGAGAAACGACAGAAAAAATAGGGTATCAATAAAACTACGGAACTATGATATTTAGTTTTTTGAAAATGCTGATGAAAGAAGCGTTCTTAGTTTTTTTCTGGCGGGTATCTCAATCCAAAACGTAATAGCAGAAGCAATTGCCAGCACCATTATAAAAGTTATAGAAAATGCAACCCAAAAATTCAGGTGCAATATATTATTCAGAAAGGGTATCATAACTCCATTGCTAAAAAAACCATGACATACGTATAGTGCATAAGATATCGTGCCCAAAAACTTAAGCGGTTTGAACGCAATCCAATTGAGCTTGTCATTTACAAATAAAAAAAACAAACTAAAATAAAGTACCAATAAACCTACGTATTCAGGTTGGCTAATACCCAACACCGCAATGTCTCTTGTAGTATATCCCATCGCCTGATACACAAATGAAATAAATACTATAAAATATACTTTCCTGCTTCTATTTCCCTTCCATGTATTATAAAACATTATACCGGAAATAAACAAGGGCAAATAGCTCAGAAAAGGAAGCCAATAACAAATGACAGACCAGATTTTTGCAAATGGCATGTAGCCGGAATAGCGCATGACAAAAGCCAGAACCATCATTATTAATGATATATTTATGATATTATTTAGTTGTTTTGTTACAAACAAAACATACATAAATATGTAAAAAGACATTTCGAGTATCAATGTCCAGTAAGGACCATCGAGGTCGTGAATGCCAAAATATGTTTGAAACATAGTTAGATTCACCAACCCTTGAATCCATTTTTCATTCGAAATAGCTTGATGAAAATAAAATTTGTACGTGATTGCCTGTAAAGTGAAGGTAAAAATTACAGCTGTCCAATAGGTAGGGTACAACCTTGAAAATCTTCCTGTAATAAAATCTATACCTTTTTTTGTTTTTTCAAGAGTCATCAGTATTACAAAACCACTAATAATAAAAAAGAGATCTACACCGGTAGTACCATATACGAATGTTACTGATTTCGATTTGGCACTAAGGTGATATATGACAACACTCAATGCGGCAATGCCACGCAAAACATCCAGAATAACTATTCTTTCATTAGATTTTTTACCCGCAACATGGTCCATCATTTCATAAAATATTTTCAAAAAATAGAATAGTGCATTTTTATCAGCACAGCGAGGCAAGTTAAAAAAAATAGTTTAGATAGCTTGTACAACCGAAATATGAATTAAAGCATTGCAATTGTGTTTTCATATACATATCAAGAAACCTGCAGATTATGTCCATTCATAAGCCATAACAATTGTACATTTGTAATAAAAACGTCAGCTATGGCCCGTTCGTTTATATTTTTCATGAGCCTGTTTTTAAGTCTCATTTCCCAAGCTCAAATCACTATCACCGCCATCGATATGCCTCTTCCGGGCGACACATTGCGGTATAGTAGCGCCGGCATACTCAATGCTATGGCATATGCAGCAGACAGCGGCGAGAATATGAGCTGGAACTACAACCCTACCCCCATATCTCAGGGTATTGATAATTACAAAAAACCATCTCAGGTCAACCCTTTATTTGCCTTTACTATCCCCAACCCATCTTGTTATGGATATAAAATTGCAGACAGCATTCCGGGAATAGGATTTATCGCCGCAGGCATTACTATCAGCGATCTATATACCTTTTACAGCAAAATGAATAACCCTTCCTGCTATGCTGCCGAGGCATTTGGCGCTACCATTGCCGGCTTCCCTGTGGGCAGCGTCTACACAATACCCGATACAATATATATGTTCCCGCTCAACTACGACGACAACGACAGTTCCGATTTTCACCTAAAAATAGGCGCGCCCGGTCTGGGTGGTATCACACAGAAAGGTTATCGAAAAACCCGTGTAGATGGCTGGGGCACTATCACTACGCCATTCATCACTACGCCTAAAGCCTGTATTAGAGTACGGTCCGAGATTACTGAAGTTGACTCCATTTCGTTCGACTCACTTTCCTTTGGCATACCCCGCACAACTGTGGAATACAAATGGCTGGTAAACGGGGAACATTATCCGGCACTGTGGGTTACTACCATGTCGCTTGGCGGCTTTGAGTTAGTTACCGGCGTAAAATATCGCGACATATACAGACCAGAACTAAATACCAGAGTACGCAATTTAACCCTTGACGATGCCGATGTATTTGCTTACCCCAATCCCGCGACTGATGGCTGGGTGAGGTTTGAGATACCCAATAGCTGGAATGAAGACCTCTATATTACACTCTACAATATACAGGGAAAAGTAGTAGGAAATGCAGTAAACAAAAGACAATTAGATATAAGCCTGCTGCCGCATGGCAACTATCTGGCACGCCTGTCTTCCGGTGGCGCTGCAGCCTACCTAAAGATAGTGCGCTAATGAAAAATGTGGTTAGTCATTTATTGCATTGGTCAACCTAACCACTTCCCTAATTTTGTCATCCAGCTCGTGGCTTACCAGTTTTATGCCTTCCATCATTTCCCTGTTTACAGGGTCTGCCGGGTCATTATAGTTATAAAATTGCTCCAGCCCTAAGATAGTGGCTACTGGTCCGCGTATTTTGTGCGACTCTATAAAAGCAAGCTTGTAGCACATCTAAAATTTGTTGTAGTAATTTGTGTTTTGTCCATTGTATAAAACATTATCACCCTCGCCAAATTCGGCATTTATGAAACAACTTACCCACTGGCGAAAACCTGCATTACATTCCAGAATAGTGGACCGGGCATCGATTAGCCATATTGGGTCTTCTATATGCTTTATTAACGCACGCAAATTATGTTCGTCACCAAAATTCGCTTCTTCAGTATTTTCGCTACTTTTCATAGAGATGTGGGGTAAAATGAAAAGTGAAGTTAAGTAATATTGCACACAAACAGTAAGTGAGCAGAGCTCAATCAACTGTTTGATTGTGAGTGATATAATAGCTGCAAGATGACTCAAAACGACATCAGAATCACGCCAAAGGAGGAGATAATTACTACAGGTATCTGATTACACAGTAGGCCACGACTATAATCAGTAAAATTATCAATACTGCCGCCAGCAGGTTTACATCCGTTTTCAGCTTCCGCGTCTTTCGTGTCTTGCGGCCAACGGTTTTGCGAAGCCTGTTGTTCAGGCTGTTTATAGATTGTGTTCGCTCCACATTTGCCAGCTCCTGCAGCCCATCTACGGCATCACTTTCCATGCCCTCATCTGCCAGCCATGTTTCCACCTCATGCTGTTCTTCCGGCGGCAATTTACCCTCCAGGTAGGCAAGTAGCTTTTCCTCTTTCAGGCTGTCTGCATTCCCTTTTCCGGAGCCAATGGGCGATATGTTATTGTCTTTGTTCATTGCCGTGTTGCACGGAGTTTTTGGGTAATTATTGTTTTCAGATTGCGTTTGCCGTTTTGGATATAACTCTTCACCTGCATAAAGGTATAACCTGTGCGGTCAGTTATTTGCTCATAACTGCATTTTTGCAGGTAAAACATAGTAATTGTTATGCGTTGCTCGTCGTTCAGTTGCAGTAATGCTTCATTCATCTGCTCCAGCGTATGCTCCTGCCATTGCCGCTCATCAGTGTCAGCTATTTGCTCGGGCATAGTGGCTATTACAGAGTCATCAGCCATATAGGTTTTGCTGCGCAACTGCTGCAGGCAATGGTTGCGCATCAGTATGTATAGCCACCCTTTAAAGTTAAGTACAGGCTCTGCCGGCAGGTGAGTGAGCGTGGTTTCAAACACATGCTGCACTGCATCTTCGGCCATTGCTCTGTCTTTCAGGTATTTGAGTGCCACACCCAGCAGCAGGGCTGTGTATCGCTGCAGCAGTACCCCCAGCCAGTGGTTATCGCGGCTGCTGCGGTATGCCGTCAGCAGTTCTTCGTCGGTGAGGTTGGTATGTAGGGTGTTTCCGGGCAATGTTCTTTAGTAGCTTGTTTTTCACAAATATTGCTTCGCTTGCTATTCAAAATTTAATGCAAATTAAAAACATGAACAGCAATCATTCAGTAAAGACGCCAAAAGCGAAAAATTCCATAACTACCAATATAAAAAACTGATTATTGAGTCTGTGATACATAAATAAGAGGTATCTATTATCTCAGTACAAGGAATACCGTATATTTGTAGTTGAAAATTACAACATACATGGCAGTACACTCTTTTCAGGAACATTTTGATAGTCTTATAGACCGGGATATAACCATAGAGCCTAAAGACTGGATGCCAGATGACTACCGGAAAACACTCATCAGACAGATATCGCAGCACGCTCACAGCGAAATAGTGGGTATGCTGCCAGAGGGCAACTGGATAACCCGCGCTCCATCGCTACGTCGCAAGGCAGTATTGCTGGCAAAAGTGCAGGACGAGGCCGGGCATGGTCTATACCTCTACAGTGCTGCAGAAACACTGGGTATCACCCGCGACGAAATGTATAACCAGCTGCATAGCGGCAAAGCAAAATACTCTTCCATTTTCAACTACCCCACCCTTACATGGGCAGATATGGGTGCTATAGGCTGGCTGGTAGATGGTGCCGCTATTATGAATCAGGTACCGCTATGCCGCACGTCTTATGGCCCTTACGCCAGAGCTATGGTACGTGTATGCAAAGAAGAGAGCTTTCACCAGCGTCAGGGATTTGAGATAATGCTAACTCTTGCCAAGGGTACAGAAATACAGAAGAAGATGGCGCAGGATGCATTCAACCGCTGGTGGTGGCCATCTATAATGATGTTTGGTCCGCCGGATGCCGAAAGCCCAAACACCGAGCAGAGCGTTCGCTGGAAAATAAAGCGTTTTACTAACGATGAGCTGCGACAGAAATTTGTAGACGTAACAGTAGAACAAACTAAAGTGCTGGGTCTGGAAATGCCCGACAAAGACATAAAGTGGAACGAAGCACGCGGCCACTACGATTACGGACAGATAAACTGGGAAGAATTCTGGAATGTGGTAAAAGGCAATGGCCCCTGCAACAAGCAAAGGCTTGATGCCCGCCGCAACGCCTGGGACGAAGGCAAGTGGGTGCGCGATGCGGCAATGGCGCATGCTGAGAAACGCAAAGCAAGAACTGCAGCGGTAAAGGCAGCTTAAACGGTATCGGGCCTATCGGAGAGACCAATATCGCGACTTGAAAAATCCTCACTGACTCGAAAACAGAGGGCTGGTTGCGTCTTGTATCGATATGGAAACACAACAAAACTACACAAACAGCAATAACGGGAATAGTAATATCATGACCAACGATAAACTGAACATCATTAAGAACGAATGGCCCTTGTGGGAAGTATTTATTCGGAGCAAGGCTGGTCTGGACCACAAGCATGCCGGCAGCCTGCATGCACCTGATGCACAAATGGCTATTGAGAATGCACGCGATGTCTATACCCGCCGCATGGAGGGTGTGAGTATATGGGTGGTAGAGAGCAAACATATACAGGCATCTGACCCGGGCCAGTCAGAGTCTATGTATGACCCGGCAAGTGATAAGATTTATCGCCATCCCACTTTCTATGATCTGCCAGACGAAGTGAAGTATATGTAGTTCCCCAAATTCCCAATTACAAATTCCATTATAAAATGAACTTAGCATATACCCTCCGGCTGGCAGATGATGCGCTGATAATAGGACACCGACTGAGCGAGTGGTGCGGCCATGGCCCCATACTGGAACAGGACATAGCCCTCACCAATACATCACTGGACCATCTGGGCAGAGCGCGGAGCCTGTATCAGTATGCAGCAGAGCAATTTAATGCTATGGGTACAGAAGAAAAGAAGAACTACTTCTCCTCTGTGGCCATACAGAATATGGTAAGCGCCGGTGAAACACTTGATGAAGATGATGTAGCATACCTGAGAGATGGCTGGGATTTCAAAAACCTACTGCTGCTGGAGCAACCCAATAGCGACTGGGCTTATACCGTTGCCCGTTCTTTTTATTACGATACGTTCAATTTTTTCTTTTTCAGTGAGCTGCAGAACAGCTCCGATACTACTCTTGCAGCAGTTGCTGCAAAATCGCTCAAAGAGATAACCTACCACCTGCGCTGGAGCAGCGAATGGGTGGTGCGCCTGGGCGACGGCACCGAAGAAAGCCACAAGCGCATGCAACAGGCTATCAACGACCTGTGGATGTATACCGGCGAAATGTTTGTGATGAATGATGCAGACAAAGATGCAGTGCAAAAAGGCAGAGGAGTAAACCTTGACGAGCTAAAACCAAAGTGGATGGAAAGAGTGCAATCGATACTGGATGAGGCCAGACTAACGCTACCTGCTGCCACGTGGATGCAGAGCGGAGGCAAAGACGGCAAGCATACCGACAATCTGGGATATATCCTTGCCGAAATGCAGTTTATGCAGCGCACCTACCCGGGCATGAAATGGTAATGATGTCAATTGTATGAAAAGTAAATCCGGCGCTTCTCTTCTTGTCATTGCGGCAGTACTATTATACATCACCTTCAACCTCTGCAACTGGAGAACAGAAAATATGATACAGATGGATAGCTCCGGGTACTATCTTTATCTGCCGGCTACTATTATCTATCAGGATTTAGGGAAACTTAAATTTTATCCGCAAATACATGAGAAGTATCATATAAATAACGGATACCCTACCTATGGCTTGTTTGCACAGCCTGCTAGCGGTTTGTGGGTCAACAAATATGCTATTGGCACCTGCCTCTTTGAGTTGCCGTTTTTCCTGGTAGCACATTTTTATTGTAGCACTCTGGACCACGAATACCCTGCAGATGGTTACAGCCGGCCATACATGGCAGGTGTAGTATTCGCTTATCTGTTCTGGGTACTAGTCGGGTTGTTTGTGCTGCGAAGACTAATGGCCCGCTACTTCAGCGACACGGCAACTGCCATTACATTGCTGTTGCTTATGTTTGGCACCAACCTCTACTTCTATACTGTTTTCAATATTGGAATGTCGCACCCGTTTTCCTTTACTCTTTTCTCCTTTTTAATGTATCATACAGATAATCTGTACCGGACGGGAAAATCGAAATATATAGTTTGGATAGGAGCATTATTGGGGCTGATATTAATAGTGCGGCCTACAAATATACTGGTAGCGATGATACCATTATGCTGGCCTTATCTATCTGGCAAAAACCTGACCGAACGGCTATTATTTTTCAGAAACAGAATACCTGCAATAGCTATAGCAGCAGGGTTCTTCGCACTAATCAGCTTATTGCTTTTCGGGTATCTGAAATATACGTCAGGCAACTGGTTGCATTTCTCCTATCAAGGCGAATACTTCGATTTCCTGAAGCCCGAAATTATCAAGGGCTTGTTCAGCTACCGCAAAGGTTGGTTTCTTTATACGCCTGTGGCATTGCTTGCCGTATTGGGCCTCATCCCTCTTTGGCAGAAAAACAGGCATGTCGCCATTATTTTGTTTGCCTACATCACACTCAACATTTATATCGTTTTCAGTTGGTGCTTCTGGTCTTATGGGGGCAGTTTTGGCTGCCGTGCGCTATTAGAAAGCCTGGCTATTATGTCGCTACCGCTGGCAGCTTTTGTACAGTTTGTTTTTGAGCGCAAAAGCGTGCTGCTGAAAACGACCACAGCCCTTGTACTCGCCTTTTTCATTACGCTCAATGTGTTCCAGTCTTACCAGCTGGCATATGACGTCATACTCTGGGACCTTACCGATAAGGACACCTACTGGCGCACTTTCGGCAAATTAAAATAACCAGGCAGGACGATACTTCATCTACCATTATAACTACTGGCAGCATCAGTACTTTCTGTCTATCACAAAGTCCACCAGCTCTTCCATAGCTTGCCTCGCAGGCGTTTCCGGGAATGTGCGTAGCAACTCCAGGGCTTCCTGCTTGTATTGTTTCATCTTCTCTGCGGCATAGCCTATCCCACCAGACTGCTGCACATAGTTTATCACTTCATTCACTTTGTCTCTGTCGGTGCTGTTATTCTTTACTGTATAGATGATGCTACGTTTCACAGACCGCTCAGCATGCTGCAATGCATATATCAGTGGCAGTGTCATTTTCTTCTCCTTTATGTCTATTCCGGTAGGCTTGCCTATATTGTCCTGCCCGTAATCGAAGAGGTCGTCCTTTATCTGAAAAGCAATTCCTACCTTTTCTCCAAACAGGCGAAATTTCTCTGCGATACCTTCATCCGTCGTAGCAGAATAGGCGCCCGAGGCGCATGCAGCCGCCAGCAGCGATGCTGTTTTGGCACGTATGATGTCGAAATAAACCGTTTCATCGATATCCAGTTTTCTGGCCTTTTCCATCTGCATCAGCTCTCCTTCGCTCATTTCCTTTACTGCACGCGATGTTAGTTGCAGTATCTTAAAGTCGCCATTGTCTATAGATAGCAGCAGACCCTTCGACAAAAGATAATCGCCTACCAATACTGCAATTTTATTTTTCCACAGCGCATTTACTGAGAAGAAGTTTCTCCGCTTTACAGAGTTATCCACCACATCGTCGTGCACCAGAGTAGCTGTGTGCAGCAGTTCTATGAGCGATGCTGCTCTATACGTCGTATCGTTTATCTCTCCTGCAATCTTTGCCGACAGAAATACAAACATGGGACGCATTTGTTTTCCCTTCCGCCTGATGATGAACCGCATAATGCGATCGAGCAGGGGGTTCGTGCTTTTGACGCTCTCAGTGAACTTTTTTTCGAACAGCGAAAGTTCTGTACCTATTACCTTCTTTACACTTTCCATTCAGACCGGTCGATATTGGCTGTAAAAGTCGAAATAAGAAAGTTAATTCCAACATATTTTTTATAGCCTACTTTTAGACATGTAATAAAATGCTAAAATAACGGTTTACCATACCGAAAGATGTTTGTTTTTTGTTTGGCAGGGCTATACCTTTGCTTAGCATATTCATTTTAAGAAAATGCGCAATATAAATTTGTCATTATGGTCTTAAGGAAGTCATTATTGATTACAGGTATTGCCCTATTGATGGTAGCCACTCTGGGGGCACAGGAAAGAAAAGGCAAGAAGGATAAAGAAAAAGAAAACGCTGAAACTGAAGCCCCTGCAGAACCGGCAAAACCAGCAGCTAAACCCACCGGACTGCAATGGTCTAACCGTGATATGACTTATCATGGAAAAAATTATGACATTATGGACTCTGCTTACTACCCCAAAAGCCGCAGCAAGCAGTTTCACAGGTATATGGAACATCAGGAAGCCTTCCCTCCACGCCCCCGCAGCATGTGGGAGGCTGGGATAGGTGGCGGCTTATACAATGTGATAGGCAATGTACCCACACTGATGCTGTGGCACAAGGGTGGCGGAGGAATAAATGTGAATGTGCGCAAATCGCTGGGTTATATATTTTCCATGCGCTTGCAGTACATCTACGGCGTAGCCAAAAACCTGGACCGCCAGCCTACTACCGGCTACGAT
Organism: Taibaiella sp.; assembly: GCA_021740995.1. Classification (GTDB taxonomy): domain Bacteria; phylum Bacteroidota; class Bacteroidia; order Chitinophagales; family Chitinophagaceae; genus Nemorincola. The sequence goes on along the minus strand of JAIOYR010000043.1, from coordinate 5,640 downwards.
GCACCTTATACCACCTTCAACTACACGCCGCTGCAGCAGGCTGCAACTGCCAGTGATGCCGACCCCATATACAGGGCTACCCGCATGGAGTCTTCGCAGCTCAATATGGACCTGATGTTCAATGCAGGTAACATCAACTTCCACAAAGCAAAAAACTCTATGGCATTCTTCGGCTACTTCGGTCTTGGTGCTCTGGGCTACAAAACCCGTGTAAATGCACTGGATGATAAGTACGAGCAATACAAGTTTCAGGACATAGTAAAAGATCCAAACGGCAAGACAAAAGACATACGCAAAGACCTGCAAAAGGGCATGGACAAGTCGCACGAAACACCAGCGCAGAACACTGGCCGGTCTACAATACTCGATAAGAAAACACTCGACTTTGCACCAAGCATAGGTGCAGGGGTACAGTTCCGCCTCAGCAAAAAATTCAATCTGCAACTCGAAGACCGTTTTGTATTCCCGGTCGATGCCTTCCTGGACGGAACAAGATTCGGACCTATGCTGGGCAATACAATAAGTACAGGCCGCTCATCTGATGCTATCAACTATTTCTCGGTAGGTATCAACTACAACATAAAGAGCAAGAAATGCGTGGAGCCGCTTTACTGGGTCAATCCACTGGACCATGGCTACAACGAGCTGTCTTACCCACGCCATATGATACTACCCAATCCGGTACTGCCTGACAAGGATGAAGATGGTGTAACAGACCAGTTCGACAAATGCCCCAAAACTCCTGCTGGCTTGCCTGTGGATGCGCATGGCTGCCCGCTGGATACAGATGGTGATGGTGTACCTGACTATAAAGACAAACAACTGATAACACCTACTGAGTGCCAGCCTGTAGATGCCGATGGTGTGGGTAATTGCCCTTGCCCCGATGGCTGCAAGGAAATGGTGAATAACAACACCAACAATAACAACAATGGCAAAAACCCTTGCGGCAATATAGGCGCAGGCACACTGCTCTTCCCCGAAAAATCTAACAAGATAAACAAGGGCATGGAAGTGCAACTGGCTACACTGGCTGCACAAATGCAGGCAAACCCACTGTGCAAAGTAGTGATAATGGGTGGCGGCAGTGGCAGCAAAATAAAAGAACAAAAATCGTGGGAGCATGTAAATGCTGTGATTGAATACATGAGCGACAAAAACAGCATAGGCCGCGACCGCTTCATCTTTAAGTATGGCGAGGGTGGCGACGAAAGTATTGTTACTTATCGCCCTGCCAATGTGGACGAAGGTGGCGACTCAAATGTACCGCCACCACATCCTAACATCAAGTAACGATAAACATGACAGCATTGCAACAGGGCACGTTCTTTATGAGACAGTGCCCTGTTTCTTTTTGACCATTGACGCACCGCGGAACCAGTGCTATGCCTGGCGATCTAGTTATTTCATAAAAACCTAAGCGGAGAGGCTAAACAGCACTAAAAATGGCAGCAAAATAGATTTGCTGCTCGTATGGCGAATCCGGCATTGTTCATTTAAGCTAGGGAAACCCAACCATTTGATCTTTTGTGTCGGTCTATTAATAATAAATCTGCATTATGAGATACTTAGCCCTTTACGCCTTGTCAATCTTTACTGCTGTTATTACACTAGGCAGCTGCAAAAAGGAAACAGCCTCAAAAGCCACTGCATCTCGTTTTGTGTTAGCTTCAGTATCCGGAAGCGGAGAGGCATTTTCATCTTCTGACGATATGGTAAGGACCAATAAAAATGCAGCTTCTCCGTTTCCATATGTCGAAGTAAATGGCACATCTGCCTCGGGTGCACGTATCTCTGTATGGATATATAGTTATGTTGGCTCTGTGGGCACCTATACTATGGACGGAACAAATTATGGAGGAACTTACAAACCTTCTACAGCCAGCATACCGGTCCTATCTGCGCACGGTTCATTGACAGTATCAGCGGTTACGCCAAACCTGACCGGTAGCTTCAACTTTACCTGTTCTGATTCAACGGTGGTTACAGGAACTTTCAATTCGACTATGCCTTAATCATACCTTCTTTGCATCACGGTTGCCTACATCACCCACGGTTTCAGGGCATCTGCTATTTTCCGGTCATTGCCCAGTCGGGGCACCTTGTTTTGCCCTCCCAGCTTACCTATTGATTTCATGTATTCTATAAAGGTATTTTTTTTCATAACCCTTATTTTCAGCGTCTGTAGTATACCTCCTGATATCAGGTCTTCGTAATAAATGTTTTTGCCCCTCAGATAGTTGTTTACCGTCGTTGCAAATGCAGCTATATTTGCCGGTTGTTTCTCAAACTCTACAAACCACTCGTGATAAGGCAGCCCTTCACTTACCTGTATAGCAGGCGCTATAGTAAACTCTGTTATCTGTGCCGCATGATCTTTGGCAGCATTCATTATAGCGTACTCTACCTCCTCGCCTATCACATGCTCACCAAATGCCGAAATAAAATGCTTGATGCGCCCTGTTACTACCAGCCTGTATGGGTCGGTACTTACAAAACGTACGGTATCGCCTATGCTGTATCCCCACAACCCTGCATTGGTGCTCACTATTAGTGCATAGTTTTCCCCTACTTTCACTTCACCCAGCGAGAGTCTTTTAGGATTATCCGAATGGATTTCGGCAGCCGGTATAAATTCAAAAAAGATACCTGAGGCAGTATTGAGCAGCAACCCCGCTCCGCCTATTACATCCTGAAAAGCAAAAAAGCCTTCTGATGCCGGAAAAGTCTCTATCATATCTATCTTACCACCCAGACTGTCTATCAGTCGAGCTTTATATGGCTCAAAGTTTACACCCCCATGTACTATTACCTGAAGTTTCGGAAATAGTTGTGTGATTTTCTTGCCTTCATTTCGCTGCATCAGCCAGTCAAAATACATCTGCATCCATGGTGGTATACCGCTTATCAGCGTCATATTTTCGCTCATGGTTTCTTTCACTATCTTGTCCAGCTTCACTTCCCAATCTTCTATACAGTTGGTCTCATAAGATGGCAGCTGATTGCCACGCAGATAGCGGGGTATATAGTGGTTTACTATACCGCTAAGCCTGCCTGTAGGTATGCCACCTACACGCTCCATCTCCGGCGAGCCCGAAAGAAAGATCATTTTCCCATCGGCAAAAGAAGTATTCCCACTCTCTGCCATATAGCACAGCAGCGCATCGCGCGCGCCACTAATATGATTGCCTATAGATTCCTTTGATATTGGAATGTATTTTGCACCGCTGGTAGTGCCCGATGTTTTTGCAAAATATATCGGCTTGCCTTTCCACAGTACATTTTGCTCCCCGTTCTTTATTTTATCTATGTAGGGAGATATCGCTTCGTAATCTCTTACCGGCACAGCCTTTTTGAAATCTTCATAATTCTTTACCTGACTCAGGTTATGATCTTTGCCAAATACTGTGCGGCTGCCCTGCTTTATCAGATACTGCATGATAGCCTGCTGGTCGGCTACCGCTGTAGCCATACCCTTGCGCACCTTTGAATGAACAATGGATGCATACGGCCTTGCAAGGAAAGATTTTATTTTCATCAGCTACTTTTCTGTTTCAAAGTTAATAATTAATTTTAGCGGAAATGTTATTGTTATCCTATACCGGACGATAGTGAAGCGAAATAAAATAGTAGGATTAAGAAAATTTTGTTGGTTAAAATAAAAAAGTGATTTATCTTTGCGTAAATATTTTTGGTATATCATGTTTGCAATAGTAAATATAGCAGGGCAACAGTTCAAGGTAAAGCAGAATGACGAATTGTTTGTGCATCGTTTGGGCGGTAATGCCGGCGACAAAGTTGAATTTTCCAATGTGCTCATGGTGAGCAACAACGGCGGTATCACTGTAGGTAGTAATTCTACCAAAGTACAGGCTGAAATTCTTGATCATCTGAAAGGTGACAAGGTTATAGTCTTTAAAAAGAAACGCAGAAAAGGCTACCAGAAGTTGAATGGTCACCGCCAGTACCTCACACGCATAAAAATAAATGAAATCGCTTAATTTTACTCTTAAGCACATTTTTAACTTGTAATAGCAAATAACTAATATAATAATGGCACACAAAAAAGGGGAAGGCAGCGTAAGAAACGGCCGCGACTCACATAGTAAAAGACTCGGTGTAAAGATTTTCGGCGGTCAGCCGGCAATCAACGGAAATATCATCCTTCGTCAGCGCGGTACAGTATATCATCCAGGTAACAATGTAGGGCTTGGAAAAGATTTTACCATATTCGCCCTCACAGACGGCTTGGTAGAATTCCGTAAGACAAGAACAAAAACTTTAGTATCAGTAAACGCAGCTAATTAAGAAGATCGCCGAGGACTAACCCCCTACGGCGATTTTTGCTTTATAACCAGTTTTGTTTAACCCTTAAATTCACAGTTATGGCAACAGCAAAGAAAGCGGCCCCTGCTAAAAAAGCAGCGGCACCCGCAAAGAAAGCAGCACCCGCTAAAAAAGCGGCTCCTGCAAAGAAAGCAGCACCCGCTAAAAAAGCGGCTCCTGCAAAAGCGGCTCCTGCTAAAAAAGCAGCACCTGCTAAGAAAGCGGCTCCTGCTAAAAAAGCAGCACCCGCAAAAAAAGCAGCTCCTGCTAAAAAGGCAGCAGCTCCAAAAAAAGCAGCAGCTCCTAAGAAAGTTGCAGCTAAAAAGAATGCTGGTCCTAAAAAGACAGCCGCTAAGAAAAAGAAGTAATTTTGATTTTAGCGATCTAAAAAAGAGGCTGTTTAATTACAGCCTCTTTTTTTATGATCCCACTTCAGGCGAGTGTAGTTTACTGCCTTTACCATATTATTTTATCTCTGCCAGCGTCACATGTTCTGATTTCAGGGCCGCCCCTCTGAACACCGAACCATGATTATCAAAATCCACAGTATCATCGGTAGTATAGTATCGGGTAACTCCATTCTTCGATATACCACGCTCTATCTCCGGATGTCGCTGCAGATAATCGGCAAGACTAGCAGCTACAATATCACCCTGAGCTACTACAGTTATGCCGGGTGGCAAATACTCTCGTATTTTATCTATGATTAGTGGATAATGGGTGCAAGCCAGCAGTAGGGTATCAACCTCCGGCGCTTTAGACAGTAGCTCATCCAGATATTTTTTTACAAAAAAATCAGCCCCTTCATTATTGTACTCACCGGCCTCTATCAGTGGCACCCACATAGGGCATGCCTGCTGGTATACTTTCACCTTAGGGAAAAAGTGATTAATTTCTATACGGTAAGAATCTGAATTGACCGTGCCTGACGTGCCCAGCACACCCACATTGCCGGTTCGGCTATAGTTGCCTATCACCTCAGCCGTAGGCCTTATCACACCCAGCACACGCTTGCCGGCACCTATTCGGGGCAGGTCTTGCTGCTGTATGGTGCGCAGTGCCTTGGCAGAGGCCGTATTGCACGCCAGAATCACCAGCGGGCACCCCATACTGAAGAACCACTCAACACATTCAAGCGTGTACTGATGTACCGTTTCGAAAGACCGGTTACCATACGGCGCGCGGCTATTATCGCCCAGATACAGATAATCATATTGCGGCAACTGTGCCGCAATAGATTTGAAAACGGTAAGACCGCCATAACCCGAGTCGAAAATACCTATAGGATGTGCCAATATGCAAATGTAATGAAGG
>JAIOYR010000136.1 GCA_021740995.1 Taibaiella sp. | reverse complement strand
CTGCCTGGGTAGTTCTTGTAGCTGATTGTCTTCTTGGAAACAATCGTACCCTTCATATTATTCGCCGCACCCCGTATAGAGTTAGCAAAAAACGAATCCAGTATCTCCTCCTTATAGTCAGAGTTTACCAGCGTGTCCGGGTAGTCGGTATAAATCACGCCATATGCTGCATTGTCATCTTTAAACTTGCCAGCCTCATACATGATCAGCTTCAGTGTCAGCGTACCGGCTTCTGTCTCTACCGTTTGTTCCGTTTCCTGTGGCTGTCTCGGGAACAGTATGCTGAACTTTCCTTCCGTGTTGTTGTACTTGATCCAATCGGCAGTGGTAAAGGCAGTAAGGGCTACAGCCAGCACCAGGACGGCAAAAAGGGCAATTTTCTTCATAAGTGCTTTGTATGTAATGTTTGCGACAATTGTAAAGGTAGTATACCTGCAGTAAAAATGGTTCAGGCCGGGGAGATGTTGAAAAAATTAAGCCGCCCAACGAGGGCGGCTTAATCAAGTGGTTTCAAATAGAATTAATGGTTGTGATGGTGGTGCATAGCATGTGCATCAGACAGCGCAAAGAAAGCCTCTTCGTCAATATCCTTTTCAACTATATTGAATTGAGTTTCCAGGAAGCTGAACAGCTTGCCGAACAGCAGGCGCCTGTAGGTCTCATCCATCATCTTTTCGTCCTTAGATATCTTGGTCAGATAATCTGCCATCCATGGAGTTTCGTCTTCGTCATCGGCACCCATACCAAAGTAAGCCAGTACGCGTGTTTTGATGTCGGTCATTACCTCTGAACGGGTTACATTGATGCCGTTTTCGCCCATGATCTGATCAGAGATCAGCTGCCAGCGCAACTGATGATCAAAGCTGCCAAATTCGTTCTCAACATCTTCAGCCGATTTGCGCTGCTCGCCACCCTCACGCATCCAGCGCTTCAGGAAGGCTACAGGCAATTGTATAGGTGTGTTGTGTACCAGCAGTTCAAACATCTCATTCTGCAGGCGCTCACCAGCTATACGTGCAAATTCGAATGAAAGCTCTTCACGCACCTTGGCACGGAAAGCTTCTTCTGTAGTGATTTCTTTACCCGGGAATACCTGTTCGTAAAGTTCAGTACCCATTTCAGCAGGGATCAGATGTCCTACCTTGGTAATGGTGAATTTGAAGTACTGTTCAGCCATTTCTGGCGTTACTTTCAGTGGTGCTTTCAGAAACGATGCCAGTTCTTCTTCGGTACATACTTCTACCGGGCGAATCACCATACTATCTTCCGGATGCTTGCCCATCAGCATTTCCTGTAGCTTTACGGGCATTTTGTCCAGAACCTCTGTGTCTTCTACCTTTTCAGCACCTTCCATCAGGTTGCCATCGGCATCACACAGTTCATAGGTAGAGTAGATAACATTTTCTTTATCAGTCACTTCTGTCTGAGGATCAACCTTGCCCTGGCGACGTTTGATACGCACCATTTCGTCGTCCATCATCTTGTCGGTAACTGCTATCTTGTAGCGGGTAAGCGTAGCGCCGGCTATTACTGATTTTGCATCAATTTCTGGTTTCAGGCCAATCTCAAAAGTGAAGTCAACATCGCTCGGATTGCTCATGTTCAACACATAGTCATTCTCCGGAGGGAGGATCATTGGCTGCGCAAAAATCGACAGCTTTTCGTTTTTCATGTAGTCCTCCAGTTGCTTGCCTGCCACACGTATCACTTCGTCGTTAAATACCGACTGCCCGTACATCTTGCGAATCATACCTGCTGGTACCATGCCCTTGCGGAATCCCGGTACATTAGCCGTCTTGGCGTGTTGTTTCAGCGTTTTCTCAAAAGACGGCATGTAGTCGTCTTTAAGCAATTTAACTGTTATCTTATCATGCAACGTACCTATGTTTTCGCGCGTCACAGTAGCCATAATTATATAGTATTAAAGAGTTAAAAAAATAAACCGGCATAGGGATTTATCCCGCTATACCATTAAAAAAGTGTGCAAAGATACGAATTTCGGGTTGGCTAATGAAATCTGATACATTGAATTTTGATTATATGGAATTTCGGTGTGGTCAAATAGTCAGCCCCCTTTATCTGGTTGAAGGTATATGATTACAGGACAATACGCACCAGCAGAATATATAATTTTAGTAAGTATCCGCTAAAGAAAAGTATTTTTGCATTTCTTATAATATGGAAGAAGCTATAATAGATCAACATTTCACGTCCGACGAAGCATTTGATAGTAATTACCCCGTATATATCAGGGAGCTTTCCGAAATTCACTGGACACCGCTCGCTGTCATAAAAGTAGCAGCACGGTATCTGGGTCCCAACGAGGGTTCTAAGGTCATAGATATAGGGGCGGGAGTAGGTAAGTTTTGTATAGGTGGCAGCCATTATGCAAAGGGTACATTTACGGGTATAGAACAACGCAAGAACTTTGTAAGGGTAGGCAAAAAGTTGATTAAGGAGTTGGGTGCAGACAGGGCTGCACTGCTGCACGGCAATTTTGTCGATTTCAGTCTGGCAGGTTTTGACGGTATCTATTTCTTCAACTCTTTTCATGAAAACGTGGTACTTGCCGACTCGCTCGACGAGCTCATAGACCGCTCACCAGAACTTTATGACCTCTACACCAAGCACTTGCTGAGCCAGCTTACCCAGGCACCCGTTGGTACGCGTCTGGCCACTTACTGGATATCCACCGGAGAAATACCCGGATCATACCGGCTGGTCAGCAGTCATTTTGATACCCACCTTAAGCTCTGGGTAAAAGATCATTGACCTTATCTGTTGATATAAGGGCAACAGTCATTATTTTGCAATAGCAAAATGAGTTCAGCATCAAATATTACAGTTGATAACGCGGGTACAAGCCGTCGGAATCTATGGTTCGGCATTGCATTGCTTATAGTGGTTCTTGCCGCCTATGGCAATACCCTGCTGAATGGGTTCGTGATGGACGATGCCACGGTCATCATTGGCAATAGTCTGGTGAAACAGGGCGTGGGCGCTATACCTGAGTTGCTCACTACACCCCGGCTGAGCGGCTACCTGCCACTTCCGTCAGACTCATACCGGCCGGTGCCCATGGTATTGTTTGCCATTGAGTATTCGTTGTGGGGCAACAACCCTATGATGTTTCACCTTATGTCTTTGTTGTTGTTTGCGGGTTGTACATTGTTGCTGTACAGGTTGCTACGGCGCATACTCAGCCCCGGGCAGGAGATAACCGCCTTTGCGGCAGCATTGCTTTTTGCGGTGCACCCCATACATACAGAGGTAGTCGCCAATATAAAAAGTGCCGATGAATTGCTGGCATTCCTCCTTGGATTCACCGCACTCCATCTGTATCTCGACTTTGCCGAAAATGGCAGGATTATGAAGTTGATAGCAGGTGCCACTTGTTTCTTTCTGGCGTGTATGAGCAAGGAATCTGTGATCACCTTTGTGGGTATAGTACCCATACTCTTCTTCGCCTATAAGAACGAAAACAAGCGCCGTAGCCTGTTCGTATCGGTAGTTACGGTGGTGGGCGCCGGGCTCTACCTGATTCTTGCACGTGTTATCCTTGCCAGTCATGATGCAGCCTTGCCCGGTGCCGATGACTTTACCACCAATGCCCTGCTGCATGCGCCGGATATGAGTGTGCGTATGGCAACAGCAGTGAGTGTACTGGGCAGGTATCTGCAGTTGCTTTTTATACCGCATCCGTTGTTGTGCAACTATTCTTACAGCAGTGTATCGTTTGCTTCCTGGGGCGATGCCGGGGTGTGGGGTGCTACGATAGCTTATGCGGGCCTGGCGGGGTATGCGGTGTTTAGCTTGGTAAAAGGAAAGAAGGATATGCTGGCGTTCGCTATCTTGTTTTTCCTGGGGTCCATTGCTTTGTTCTCCAATATCCCTTTCCTGATCACCTCTCAGATGGCAGAGCGTTTTCTGTTTTTCCCCTCTGCGGGTTTTTGCATAGCAGTAGCACTGTTGCTGCATAGGGCGCAGTTAAAGCTGGGCGATAAGACGGGGAGAAGAGTAATGATCATTGCCGGCATGGTGGTAATACCTGTGTTTACGGGGCTTACCATAGCACGCAACAGCGACTGGAAAGACAATGATACCCTGTTTTCTGCCGATGTATTAAAAGCACCGCAGGACTGCAAGCTCAACTACTTTAAGGCTACTTCCATTCCGGTGCCGGAGGGTGCGGGCCAGCAGGAATTGACAAGGGTCTACCGCGAAAAACTAGGTTATCTGCAGGCAGCACTCGCCATCTATCCCGACTTTGCCGAGGCGCATACCGAATCGGCCAAGATCCTGGAATACTTTGGCGAGTACGATGCTGCACTGGCACACAACATAGCGGTGCTGCGCGACAACAGGAAGAACTCCATAGCCACCTTCCACGCAGGTATAGAATACTATGCACTGCGCAAGTACCCCAATGCTATAGAGTGGCTGCGTGCTACTGTGCAACTGAGTCCTGAGTTTACCCCCGCCAGCCTCAACCTCGCTAAATGTTTTGATGATTCAGGGTTGCCCGACTCTGCAATAGTTTACTACCGCAAAACACTTGCGCTGACACCTGATCAGGTGCTGGCGAGAAGAGGGATAGCGCTGGCATTTCTGGCCACCCGGCAATTCGACTCTGCCGACTACCACATGCAGCAGGTAACAGTGTCTAAAACATCAACCATAGACGACCTTAACAACCTGGGCGTAATCAGTATGTCATCGGGAAGATATGACCAGGCACTGGCCCGGTTTCGGAAGGTAATAGCGTTGGACCCCGGCTACAAGGCCGCCTATGGCAATATGGCCGCGATATATGATGCTATGGGGTTGAAAGACAGTGCCCTGGTTGCCAGAGGTATGATGGCTACCGGCACATCACGCTAATTTCACAGGCAAAAAAGCAGATATTGCATTATATTTATTAAATAGTTCCAATTATTTATGAAAGCTATCCTGAGGCATATCAACCTGCTGATAGGCGCCATTTTTGTATGCTGCCTGATTTCATGCAAGAACAGTAACGAACTCGTTGCTACTCCCGGCTTCGAGCCCGAAATAGAGCAGCAGCAGAATCTTGAATTTACCTTCAACAGAGATGTGGTGCCAGACAGTCTGGTAGCCCGGTGGGACAGTGCAGCGTACATTGCCATAGACCCTGCCGTGAAAGGTA
>JAIOYR010000135.1 GCA_021740995.1 Taibaiella sp. | reverse complement strand
CAGGAATACAAAAGTGTTTCTATAATTTTCAATGCATGGCAAGTAGCCATACAGGCAATATTATTGCGCCAGCAGTTGCTTCACCATTTCAGATATGGCACGGCCTTCGGCCTTGCCCGCAAGCTGCTTGGATGCTACACCCATCACCTTGCCCATATCAGCCGGCGACTTGGCATCTACCTGCGTTATGATAGCCTGTATCTGCGCCTTCAGCTCGTCTGCACTCATCTGCTGTGGCAGGAACTTTTCTATAATAGCCAGCTCCTCACGCTCTTTGGCAGCCAGGTCTTCCCTGTTTTGCTTTTCAAAAATATCCAGCGAATCCCTGCGTTGCTTGGCAAGCTTCTGCAGCATCTTCATTTCTGTAGCCTCACTTATCTCGCCATTCGCACCTTCCGATGTTTTCTCAATAATTATTGCAGCCTTTATGGCGCGCAGTGTACGCAGTGCCGCCTCATCTTTAGCGCGCATAGCATGCTTCAGGTCGTCCATTATTCTGGTCTCAAGAGACATAGTTCTGTATTTTTAGTGTGAATATTCTACTGTTGCCAGTCACAAATTATTGCTTTTCAGCTGCTTCCAGGGCATCACTCGCTTTTTTCAAAAAGCTCTTTGCAAACTGCTTCATCTCATTGGCAATTGCTTCATTCTTAGTAGCGCGCTGGTAAGTATCGGCCATGCCAAAAAATGTCTGGTAAAAGAAATCATTCATCTCATCTACCTTCATCTTGCTGGTCCATAGGTCTATGCGCAATGCAGATTTTTCTTCGCCGTCCCACATACCCAGTAAGATCGCTTTAGATTTCTGCCAATCGGTCACGCCACCATCTGGTGCGGTCCACTGTATCGATTCCGGCATTTTATCTTCTGCCAGTTCTACCTGTATATTTATTGTTGATGTCATGCTTTAGCTATAATTGCGCAAAAGTACGTGTAAAATATAAAAGGTGCCCAACCAGCGCCTGTACCGTTCCAAAATTTATAGCAGGTACCCCTAAAAATACCCTCCCTAAATTTCATCAAAATTCACTAAATTGCAATATAAGTACATATTCACCCTTAAAAAATAACAAACATGAAGCAGCTTCTATTCGCCGCATCCTTAGTATCAATGGCATTTACTGCCAGTGCACAGCACATCACACTACATGAATTGTTCACTGGTGAGAACTGCGGGCCATGTGCCGCTTACAATCCCGGTCTGTGGGCACTATGCGAGGCCAATCCTACCAAGGTCATCAACATTACATTCATGACACCCATACCTACTACGGGTGTATTTTATCAGTCGCAGTCTAGTGTGTGTGGCGGACGCAGAACGTACTATAATGTTAACTCCGCACCTCATGGCAAGTTCGATGGCAATGCTGCCGGCACAGGCACACCTACTTCTACAGGCTTCACTCAGGCACATATCGACGACGAATACGCAATAACAAGCCCTTTCGAGATCACTGCCACACACTCTTACAATGCTACCAACGACACAGTATTCGGCATTGTAAAAATCAAGGCATTAACGGCTACACACTCCTCAAGATTCAAGCTGCGTGCTGCTTTCACCAAGACCATGCATTTTGTGTCTGCTCCCGGCAGCAATGGCGAGAAGGACTACCCCAATGTAGTTAGAGCCATGTTTACCGCCACTACTACTTATGGCGGCTATAATGGTCAGGCTATTGCAGCAAACTGGAATGCAGGCGATGAAATGGTATATACCTACACAGGCGGCATAGGTGGTCTGGACGATGCATTGAGCGCCGTAAAGCCTTTCACGCAGGTCGACTCTAATTTCTTTGTATGGGTGCAGAACGATACAACTTCAGGCGCCAGTGCAAAAATGGTGCTTGCTGCCGGCAAATCGACCTATGAAGTACCACCACCAGCCGCTGTAAATCACTTCAACCCGGCTGTTACCGACCTCGTTGTTTACCCCAATCCTGTCAGCGACTTTGTTCATGTCGATTGCACCGTAGAGCATGGCGCTCAGGCAGTGGCAACAATCACCAATGCTGCAGGAGAGGTTGTAGCGCTAAAAAAGATCAATGTAGCTGGCAACAGATTGTCTGAAAATTTTTCAGTAAGTAAACTGAGCAATGGCATTTATACCATCAGTATTCTTTCAGGTGGCCAGTCAACAACCAGAAAATTTGTAGTAAGCCGGTAATTGTAATGAATACCGATCCATTATTAATTTCGAGGTATAACCAGCGCTATAAAATTAATCTACACTTAATTTTAAATTCACCGGCATTTACGCAAAATAAAAAACTATTTTGTTTATAAGTGCATTTTACCCTAAATTGCAATATCCAACATTTTTCTAACATTAAAAACAGATAAGAATGAGACTGAAATCTATTCTATTATGTGCTTCCGCTTTAACTATCGCGGGCACTTCTTTTGGGCAAACCAACGTTACCACCGGTGGCGAGAAATATACACTGGTTGAGGAAGCTACAGGTGCATGGTGCCAATGGTGCCCGGATGGCGCTCAGGTTATTCAGGAAAGAATTGAACCATATGGTACTTCTGCCAACTATCCACGTGCTATCATAGCTTCCTTCCACAACAACTACTCTGCTACTTCAGGTATCGATAGCCTTACGATCACTAAGCCATACAACGATCCGTTTAATAACGGAACCGGCTATATCGCAGGATTCCCTATGGGTACTGTAGACAGGGCTCCTTATCCTACCAATGTAGGTATCAGCAGGGGTTCTTGGCCAGGTGCTGTAAGTGCACGTAATGGCATGTCTCCTAATTTCGACGTGAGCATGGTTTGTCTTTATGATAGCTCAACCAGAGTCCTCACAATGAAGGTAAAAGCTAAAGCCCTTGCTGCTTTAACCGGCACTTACCGTATCAACGCCTACATCACCGAAGATAGTGTTTCCAGTACCCCAATAGGTTACAGGCAGACAGTAGCATCTGGTCTTACAGGTGCAGGCAGCACCAGCTCTTCTGGTTCTCCATCTTGGTTCATTGGCAAATCAAATCCACTTGCTTCGCCAACCGTTTATTGCCATATGGATGCGGTTAGAAGAATCCTTGCAACAACCAGTACCGGTGGTATATGGGGCGATGCTGCATTTACAAATCCTGCTATCGGTGACTCTTTCGAAAAGACTTACACTGATACAATCCCTACTCTTTACAAGGGACGTACTTGCCTGAAGCAATACACAAAGGTTATAGGCCTGGTACAGAAATACTCTGCTACTGCTACCGACAGACCAATCGAAAACTGTATAGAAGCTGAAGTGCGCTATATGTGGAAAGAACTTCCATCAACTGGCCTTACTGCACTTGTGCCAATGGAAGGCGTAAAAGTATATCCTAACCCAGCCACTACAAGGCTTACAGTTAAGGGTATCCTTGAAAGTCCTTCTGCAGTACAGATATCTGTTATCAACGCTATCGGCCAGCAGGTGATCAACAAATCATTCGAGAAAGGCGGCAGCATCTTCGGTGAGTATGTAGATATCAGCACACTGAGCAATGGTGTTTACTTCATGCAGATTGCTACAGACGGTGGTACCGTTACAAGGCAGTTCACAGTAAGCAAATAATATTCGCTTTACATTTATTCAAGGGGTGCTCAAACATGAGCGCCCCCTTTTTTTTGCCTGTATACACCGTGTTGACTGCATGTGTTTCTATGTACCCACCAGATCGCCATTACCCCCATCCTGACACTGGTAGATTCATTTAACGAATGTGCAGCGGGAAACGGGCAGGAAACGGCATAAAAAGCGCATTGGTCTATATGCTGCACGACCTACAATTGTAACTACCTGCATAAAATAGAAAACCAGATGCGCATCCCGCTATGCATATTATCTGAACCGGAATTAAGGCAGAAGAGACTTACTGCTTAGTAATTTGTTTGGTCACAATCACATCTCCGCGACTGTTAAATAAACGCACAAAATACATGCCCGGCATCATCGCCTCCAGATTAATAGTGGTGCGGGTTTCGCCTGTTGCAGCCTGTGTAAATACCTGCCTGCCCACCATATCGTAAACTGCAATTTCTTTTACACCGGCAGCTCTGTCGTACTGTATATGCACCATACCCTGAGCCGGGTTTGGTGTTATGGTCACACTGCGCTCATTGGCAACGTTTGCAACAGCCACTGCTGTCTTGCAAACTATAAATGTAGCCGTTGCTGTATCTGTTGCAATAGCTGGGTTTGTAAACAACACACGTGTATAATAGCAGCCTGTACTGGTTGTGAGCGGAAAATCTATCGACAGATAAAACGGCGCAAGCCCACTCGCCTGCGAAAAATTCTTGGTTGTAACTACGGGCCACATGTTCAGGTCGCTATAGCAGGCAAATGGGTCACAGAAACCCGAAGCATCTTTCCAATCAGCGGGAAAGTCCGTACCTATTACCTTCCAGTTCAGCGCCAGATCTGATCCGGTAAGGTTGTTAACACTGTCTGGAAATGTGGTAAGCACTGTGCCGCCTGTAGTGATAAGCACCGTATCATGTGCCATTACAAAGGACTGCGCATTTGCAGCAGATCCGCAAAGATTCAGGACTATGCCCGAAGTCAATATTATCAACAGCTTTTTCATAGACGGCGATTTTATACCGTAATTTAGTACATATAATTGAATTGTCAAGTGGAAAAAGAAATTAAAACAAAACAGGCTGCCTTTCGGGCAGCCTGCATATAAGTAGGTAAGTTAAAATTATTGCTTAGTGAACTTCTTGGTAGCAACTACATCGCCGTTGCCATTAAGCAGGCGGGCAAAGTAAATACCAGAAGGCAAGTTCTCCAGATTAAGGCTCGCACTTGAATTTCCTGTTACACGGAATGCATTCATTTGCCTGCCTATGATGCTATAAATAGCTATGTTCTTCACATCAGAAGATGGATCAAAAACCACATTCAGATTTGAAGTTGCCGGATTAGGATACAAAGCAATGTCGTTGATCACTTTCACTGTAGATACACCTGTTGTAGAACGGGTAACGATAAATGTTTCGAAAACCTCGTCTGTAGCTGTACCAAACTTGTTGTTGATACGTACACGTACGTAGAAAGTACCGTTGGTAGTTACACCCGAAGAAGATGCAAGATCGGTCTGGAACTTAAAGCCCTGAGCAGCTGTAGTCACCGGGTATACCGACTCATACGTAGTACCTGCTGGCCATAG
>JAIOYR010000134.1 GCA_021740995.1 Taibaiella sp. | reverse complement strand
TAGCCTGCGTTTCTGGTTCTGAAAAGGCTGCAGTTCCTCTATAGGTCTGCGTGGAGCTTACCGGACTGGAACCTATATCGTCAAATCCCCAGGTAATGCCGTAGTTGCGATTGAGGTCCACACCATAAGTGCCATCCATATTGTCGCGCAGATTCTTGCGCCATAGGCCGCCACCCGCAGGGTCGGTAACAATATTGCGTTCATACCCGTCAGGATTTACGCAGGTAATGAAGTACAGTTCGGTATTGTCTATTATCTTTTTAATGTGCGGATCGGTGGCATAATTCTCGAGCAGGTACCATAGGTAAAAGATGTTGGAAGAAACACTGCCGGGCTCTCTGGCGTGGTGTGCCGACGTGGTCAGCATCTGAGGCTTGGTAGGTTGGTCTACCGTAGGGTTGTTGGATATGCGCACCCAGTAGATCGGGCGCCCTTCTATAGTAAGAAACGAACCAACTGCCTGTTTGGGGCTGATAAGTGTTGGGTACAACAGGCGCATTGAGTCCAGGTTCTGTACCATTTCTGTGTAAGTAAAGAAGCCCGCATAGGTGCCCAGGTGGAAATGGGCGGGTGTAACTACATCGGGGGCCACGTCGCAGCCGGCGCTAGTGGTTTTTGCTTCTTTTTTTTTATTCTGATCCCGGTAGTGTTTGCTCACATCTGCTATCTGAATGTCTACCACAAAACCTGCAGCACGAGCCTGTGCAATTTCTGTTTCGGAGAAATCGGAAATGAAAAAAGTATTCTTTTTATGCTCGCCATGGTCTACTGCCAACCCCAGTGAAGAGAGGCCATAAATCGTGTGGTTTGGGTCGAGGTGAATCTTGGCACGCGAAAACTGCTCCCTTTTTTGGGCAGTAGCAAAAAGTGCGAAAGACAATAGGGCAATGATAAGTGTACTGAACTTCATGATTGAGTAGATTATCTAATAAAAGTACGAAAAAAAGCCCATGTATATTTTGTACGGCTAGCCGGCTAAGTTCCGCTTGTTCTGTGGTTAAATGGCGGCAGTATGGGTTGTTGCTAATGCCACAAAACTTTTGCACTTTGATGGTTAATCGCCATCCTCAAGTTCAAAAATCTCCTCCGCATTTTTTCCAAAAACACGTGCTATCTTAAATGCCAATACTGCAGATGGGACATACTTAGCTGCCTCTATTGCATTTATTGTTTGCCTTGTTACATCTACTTTTTCAGCGAGGTCTGCCTGAGTCAGGTCATGTCTTGCTCTTTCTACTTTTATAGTGTTTCTCATGCTTTGTTGAGTCGGGGTTTAATGTTGAGTAAGTAGTTGTATACCAAAATGAACAGCACAGGGATTGTGAAGAGGTTAAATTCCATTACCATCAGAAATCCCAGGTCATAAAACAAGATACAGGAGACGATTAGTACAACATAATTCACGTACACGCTAACCTGTAGTGCACGCAACCTTACCATCGTTACATATTCATCCTCGCGTTTTTCCCGTGAAAAAGCAATCATCAGTAGGCTTACCAGAGTTATCACCATAGCAAACGTAAGGTTTAGATCGGCACTAAAACCCGGGCTTAGCAAAAAGTTGGGGTTTTCAATAGAATGGACGACATCGGGTTTTTGCCTGGCAGTTATTTTCAGAAAGGAAAAAACTGAGTGGTTAAAAAAAGACGTAACAATCAGCCAGGTCAGACCGAATGGCAGTACACAATAACCTGCAAGTCGAAATTTGTTTGGTAACAATAATTGCTTATTCATGTCTTGAATTTTTTACCAAAAGTATGGTATTTGTGATATTTTGTAAAGAATGTTTTACATAATTTAATGTTAAAGGGTGGGAGAGGGCTAAAATTCATCAAGGATATTTTCCCCGACTAATTGTATTTTCACAGAATCGAACAATTGCGGTATTTATGGAAAGGAGAAAATTTATAATCAAATCATCGATGGCAGCGTCAGCTGTATTATTGTCTGGTTACACAAGTGTGTTTGCAGCAGATAGCAATTTTCCCACGGTGCGTGTAGCTGCGAAGAAGCGAAAATTTAGCAGCAAAGCGGTGGAGCGCGTGATCAATGAAGTGAAGTCCGGGATTTCTAATAAAGAGCTGGCATGGATGTTTGAGAATTGTTTTCCGAATACATTGGATACCACTGTCGACTTTTCTATGGTTGACGGAAAACCGGACACCTATGTTATTACCGGCGACATAGACGCTATGTGGTTGAGGGATTCATCGGCGCAGGTGTGGCCCTATTTGCCATTGTGCAAGGAAGACGGACAATTGCAACAACTTATAGCTGGTGTTATCAACAGACAGGTAAGATGCATCTTAAAGGATCCGTATGCAAACGCCTTTTATAAAGACGACAACAAGCAAAGCGACTGGAAAAGTGATATTACCGATATGCAGCGCGGTATTCATGAGCGCAAATGGGAAATAGACAGCCTTTGTTATCCTATCCGCCTTTCCTATGGTTACTGGAAGGCGACAGGCGACACAAAAGTATTGGACAAGCAGTGGGCCGATGCAATGCAACTGATTGTAAAAACCTTTCAGGAACAGCAGCGATTTGGAGGCAATAAGGGGCCATATAGTTTTATGCGCCGTACCGAGTTTGCAACCGACAGTGTACCCATGGGTGGGTATGGTTATCCGGCAAAGCCCAATGGTTTGATCTGCTCTATGTTCAGGCCCAGCGATGATGCCACTGTGTATCCGTATCTTATACCGTCCAACTTCTTTGCATTGGAAAGCCTGAAGCAGATGGATGAAATGCTGACGGCGACAGGGTATAAAAAAGAATATGGTCCTCTGAATGATATAGTATCGGCGCTTCACAAGACCCTGATCGTACAGGCCGTGGTGCCCACAAGGCATAGCGGAGATATCTATGCTTACGAGATCAACGGGTTTGGAAGTGCCAACCTGATGGATGACGCAAATGTGCCGTCCCTGCTATCTATGGGGTATCTGATACCGTCTATGCTCAATGACAAGACTTACGAGAACACCCGGAAGTTCGTATTGTCTGCAAATAACCCGTTTTTCTTTGCTGGAAAAGCGGGAGAGGGTGTAGGTGGCCCGCATGTGGGCATGGATCAGATATGGCCTATGAGCATCATCATGAGGGGACTTACGAGCAAGGACGAAGGGGAAATAAAGGACTGTATTAAATTATTGATCAGTTGTCACGCTGGCACCGGGTTTATGCATGAGTCGTTCCATAAAGATGATCCGAAGAAATTTACCCGGTCGTGGTTTGCCTGGGCCAATACGCTTTTTGGCGAATTTATCTGGAAAGTGTACCGTGAAAACCCAAAACTACTTGATGTGTAATGCTAGCTATTGCGCCTGCCGCCAATATAGTAGCCGGCATGTGCAATAAAGCACAATAACATGAGCAGCAAAGCGCCTATAACATTGAGCCACAGGAAGGATACGATATTTGAGAAGTAGACCAGTATCACGGTAAGCTCTGTAACAATTGCGGCGGTGAAAACTGTTTTGGCGGTAACGCGTTTCATATAAAATGCCACGAGGAAAATGCCAAGAATGGTGCCATAAAACAGAGAGCCAAGTATGTTAACTGCCTCTATCAGGGAGCCCAGCTTTGCGGCAAACATTGCTGTGCCTATACAGAATATGCCCCATGCCAGGGTATGAATCCTGCCCAACTGCAATTCCCGTTCACCGCTTACTTTTTTGGAGAGCAGATGTATGTCCATCAACGAAGAAGCTGCCAATGAATTTAAAGCAGCAGAAATAGATCCCCAGGAAGCAAGTATAATCACTGCAAACAGCAGTCCCACTATACCTATGGGCAGGGAGTTTTTGATGAAATAAAGGAAGATATAATTGGTGTCGTTCTTGTCTGGGCTATAACTTTTGGCCGATATGTAACGGGCCACACTGTCGCGCAGCGTTTTTATCTCTTCTTGTGTATTGTGGAAGGAGGACAATGAATTGTTCAGTTCGTCACTACTGTTATTCTTCCGGTACAGGGAAATGGCATGCGCCTCGCGGCTTTGTTTTTCATGTAGCAACAGGTATGCTGCTTTTTCCGATGCTGCTTTTTCTGGCTCTTTGGTTTTATAGACCTCATAAGCCGACGTATTGAAGTAGAGCGGTGCGGGTTGGAAGCTATAAAATACAAACACAAGCACTCCAATAAGCAGAATCATGAACTGCATGGGTATTTTTACGATACCGTTGAGCAGTAAACCCGTTCGGCTCTGGCTGATGTCTTTGGCCGAAATATACCTGCCCACCTGGCTATGGTCGGTGCCAAAGTAGGAGAGTGCCAGGAAGAAGCCACCAATAAGCCCGCTCCATATATTGTAGCGGTCATTCCAGTCGAATTTGGTTGTAATAGCGTTCAGTTTGCCGCTCTTTCCTGCAATATACAGCGCGTCCGACATGCCAATGCCACTGGGAAGTCTATGTACCACAAGGTATCCGGCAAATCCCATGGCCCCGATAATGATCAGGAATTGTAGTTTCTGGGTATGTGCAATAGCCTTTGCGCCCCCCGACCATGTATATATCATAAGCAGACCACCCATTATCACGTTTGTGACATAGATGTTCCAATTCAGCATAGACGAGAGTATTATGGCAGGAGCATAGATGCTTACACCGGTAGACAGCCCCCGGGAGAGTAGAAAAAGCAGTGACGTAAACATTCTTGTTTTCCTGTCGAATCTGTTTTCAAGAAATTCGTAGGCGGTGTAGACATTCAGCTTGCTGAATACCGGGATAAACGTCACGCAGATCACGATCATAGCCAGCGGCAAACCGAAATAGTTTTGTACAAACCGCATCCCGTCTGTGTATGCCAGTCCGGGAGTAGAAAGGAATGTGATGGCGCTGGCTTGAGTTGCCATAATGCCTAGCAGTACTACATACCAGGGCATTTGTCTGTTTGCCAGCAGGTAAGAGTCGGCTCCATTTTGCCCACTTCCTTTATAAATGCCGTACCCGATCATCGCAGTCAACGTACATAGCAAAACGATCCAGTCGGTTACGCTCATAAGGCGGGTAGGTAAGTAAGGGTGTAATTTACCGAAATGCGGGGAACTGACCGAAGATTGTTAAATTGAGGACTGTCGTCTCTAATAGTACGTACCTTTGCAAACGTATGAATGCGGAAAAGGAGATTGTAGTGCGTTTGTCGGAATTGCCTGCAGGCAAGAGAGCGAAAATCAGCAGTCACGATGAAAGTG
>JAIOYR010000042.1 GCA_021740995.1 Taibaiella sp. | reverse complement strand
GTTAGCGTCTTGGATGCAGAAGCAGTTGAGGCAGCCAGACAATTTGCATTGCTCGTCATAGCCACTGTAGCCACATCGCCATTGGCCGGTACAAAAGCATAATTTATTGCTGCGCCCACACTTACACCATTTACCTTCCATAGGTAGGTTGGTGCATTGCCCGCATGTGCGGTATCTGCAGTGAGTGTTACTGACTGCCCGGCACATACGCTATCATCCGGTGTAGCAATGATTGCTACTGTTGGTGTTACCAGTGGTGTTATGGTTATGGTAGCGCTACCTGCCATATTGCGCATACAGCCGCTGGTTACATTTGTAGCCTGAACAGTGTACACACCTGCACCAGTGAGCAATCCAAAGTCCAGTGCAAAACCTGTGCCCGGCAGATAGCCGGTAGCGGTAGCTCCGCGATACAATGCATAACTTACACCCGGCTGTGAGCCACTGAGGTAAATGTGATTACCAAATCCGCCTGCGCAGTAGTTACCACCTCCTGTTACATTATATACCGTAGGCAATGGTTGAACGGTTACAATTCTTGTAGCCATGCAGCCGGTTGCCGGCATTACATAGCTTATAGTAATGATGCCAGTTGTTACTGATGTAGCGATACCCGTTGTTAATCCTATAGTGGCAATAGCAGGATTGCTGCTATACCAGGAGCCACCGGGCATAGTGTTACTAAATGTGTTGGCAGCGCCAATACAAATGTGCGGGTTGCCGGTAATTGCCGGTGGTGTTTGGTTTACCGTTACCTGCACTCTTCTCAGGCAACCAGTAGTCGCTATAGAGTAGGAGATATTAGACAATCCGGCGCTGATGCCAGTCACTATACCACTAACAAAACCAATTGTCGCATGCGCTGTTGTATCACTTATCCACAAGCCGCCCGGTGTTGCATTTGATAATAGTATTGTAGACCCCTCGCATACCTGCAGCGGACCTACAATAGTGGCAGGAAGTGCATTTACCGTTATGGTATGTACATTGAAGCAACCTGTACCTACTGCATAAGTTATAACAGCAGTGCCGGCAGATATACCATGTACCATACCCGTTATTGCATCCATAGTGGCTCGGGCAGTATTGCTGCTGCTCCAGGTGCCACCGGCAACGGGATTGGTCATTATAGTAGAATCACCAACACATACTCTTGGTGTACCACTGATGGCCGATGGCAATGTTATTACTGTTACTGTCTCTGTAACACGGCAGCCACTTCCTAGAGTATAGGTTACAGGTATAGTACCTGCGGTGATACCACTTACCACGCCGGTCATTGTGTGTATAGTGCCAAAAGTCATAGACATTGGATCCTGACTCCAAGCTCCACCGGCAGGACCGCTGGTAAGATTAGTAGAGAAACCTGCACATACACTCAGTGAGCCGCCAATTGCTGCCGGATTGGCATTAACTGTTATCGATTTTGTAGCGATACAGCTGGTGGGCAACACATAGGAGATGATAGAAACACCCGCAGATATTCCGCTGAACACTCCGGTAACACCGTCTATGGTACCCACAGCAGGATTGCTACTCATCCATCCGCCACCGGGAGTGGTATTGGTGAATGCAGTTGCATCCCCCACACAAATGTTCATAGCACCAGATATGGCGGCTGGCAGCGGATTGACTGATACCTGCAATGTACGTATACAACCTGTTGGTAGTGTATAGGTTATCGTGGTGATACCTGTGCCATAAGCGCCAGTAGTCATAGCAGACATACCGGTCATATGACCAGTTACAGCATTTATATCTGCTATTCCGGGATCTGCACTGCTCCACAAGCCACCTGTGCTGGTAGTTGCCAGTGTAGTTGACAGTCCCTCGCAAACCTGGGGTGTGCCTGTTATAGCACCGGGTAATGGATTTACTGTAACAATAACGGTAGAGTTACAACCTGTGCCAAGTGCATAAGTGATAATAGCAGTGCCACCTGATATGCCGGTAACAATTCCTGATGATGAGCCAATAGTGGCTATTGAAATATCACTACTTGTCCAGTTTCCTCCGGGTGTGATGTTCGTTAATGCCGTTGTCAGTCCTTCACATACCTGGAGTGATCCTAAGATGCCTACCGGTATTGGGTTTACGGTCATGCTATGAACAGAGGAGCAACCGGTAGAAAGTACATAAGTGATCGTTGCTACACCTAAACCAGCACCACAAACTGTCCCCGTGGAGGATATGGGAGCAACTGTTGAATTGCTACTAGACCATGTACCACCGCCTATGAGGTTTCCTAAAGTAATACACTGTGTGAGGCATACATCATTAGGACCAGTGATAGGGTAGGGAGCCAATATCAGGAACACACTTTTTGAAACTGTGCAACCTGTAGCTACTACCCGTACTATTATATCTGCAGTATCTACGGATACCCCTGTGGCAACTCCTGTTACAGAGTCTATCACAATAACCGATGGATCTGATGTGCTCCAGCGCACTCCAGGTGTAAGGGTACTATATGTTGTACTGCTTAGATTACAGAATCCATCACTGCCGGTGATAGTTGCCGGTAAGCTGTTAACAGTAACTATAACAGTACTTGCACAGCCGGTCACTGGCAGAACGTATGAGATAGTGGTAGTGCCTACGGCTACACTTGTTACTACACCTGATGCATCTATTGTCGCAATGCCGGTAGATATACTGATCCATGTGCCACCTGTACTAAGCGTAGCCAGTGTAGTTGTAGAACCGATACATACTCCCGGATTACCAGTAATAGGGCTTGGCAAAGGATTTACAGAAACAATAGTTGTGCGGACACAACCTGTACCTATAGTATAGCTTATTGTTGCTGTACCTGCTGTAACACCGGTTACATCTCCGGTAGCAGGATTTACAGCGACTGTAGCGTGTGGGCTGCTCCAGATGCCTCCTCCGGGAGATCCTCCAAGATTTATGGTAGAATTTACGCAGACTTCAGACGGGCCACTGATAACACCCGGCAGTCCGTTTACCGTAACGATAGCAGTGCTGCGACAACCAGTAGCGAGTGTATAGCTGATAGTAGATGTGCCGGGCAAAACGCCTGTCACAATACCACCTGCTGAGATACTTGCATTAGCAGGTGTGCTGCTACTCCATGTGCCGCCACCTGTTGCATTAGTAAGTGTTGTAGTAGCACCCTGGCATACTTGCAATACGCCACCGATAGATGCTGGTAGTGAATTGACGGTCAACACTGCTGTTTTAATACATCCTGTACCCAGCGTATAAGTAATGGTAGTAGTGCCTGCGGCAATGCCGGTGGCAACACCTGAGGTAGCATCAATAGAACCTACAGCGGGTGTGCTGCTGGCCCAAGTGCCACCCGGTGTTGCAGTGCTGAGAGAAGCAGTGGAACCTACACAAACCTGTAATGAACCTGTGATGTTTGCAGGAAGTGCATATACTGTAACCACATCTGTAACACGGCAAGTAGTAGGTAATGTGTAACTAATTGTTGCAGTAGAAGTTCCTGAAAGCCCATTTACAATACCGGTTGTGGCTCCTATTGTAGCTACACCTGTTGCACCGGAAGACCAGATGCCGCCGGGTGTAGTGCTGCTCAGTGTAGTAGTGCCGGATACGCAGGTAGTAAGCGAGCCGGTTATGGGGTTTGGTAAAGCATTTACTGTTACTGTGGTAGTACGGAAACAACCTGTTCCCACAGTATAGGTAATAGTAGCTGTGCCTGTAGCATTCCCTGTCACTACGCCTGTAGTAAGGGCAACCGGTGCGATCAGCGGTGCACTACTTGTCCACGTGCCGCCTGCCGGAGTACTATTGAGTGTAGTTGTAAGACCCACACACACATTTGCTGCACCGGTTATAAGCGTGGGCAGTGCATATACAGTAGCTATTATTGTACGACGACAACCGGTGGGAAGTGTATAGGAAATAACAGATGTGCCTGCTGCCAGTCCTGTTATGGTTCCTGCTGCATCTATAGTACCTATCAAGGGAGAACCACTAGCCCATGTGCCACCTGCAGACGTACTGCTCAAGCTTGTTGTTTGCCCTATGCATGTGGTTGGTGTGCCGGTTATTGCAGCAGGTAGTGGATTAACGGAAGCTATTGCGGTCAACTGGCAGGTTGTGGGCAACGTATAAGTAATAGTAGTAGTGCCGGCAAGAATACCGCCGAGTGTACCCGTTCCTATGCCTATAGTGCCTATGGCAGGGGTGCTGCTTACCCATGTGCCACCTGCCGGAGTTCCGGAGAGTGTTGTTGCAGAACCTTCGCATACCTGCAGCGATCCGCTAATACCGGTAGGTAGGGGGTTTATCAATACAACTGCCGTGCGGGAACAACCGGTAGGCAATGTATAGGAAATGGTTGAAGTGCCGGCAAATACACCGGTTACAACTCCTGTTACTGGGTTGACGGTTGAGTTGCCGTTGCTGCTGCTCCAGATGCCACCCATTGTAGCACTGCTAAGGGTAGTGGTAGCACCAATACATACATTGGTAACTCCGGTAATAACTGCCGGAGATGTGTTTACGGTAAGTATTGCTGTGCTTCTGCAACCTGTAGCAAGAGTATATGATATGGTAGCTGTGCCGCCGGGTGCAATGCCTATAGCGGTTCCTGTACCGACCCCGATAGTAGCTACAGTGCCGTCGCTGCTCACCCATGTACCACCTCCCGGTGCACTGCTTAGCGTGGTAGAAATACCTGCACATATACTAAGCGTTCCTCCTATTGCAGAGGGGTTTGCGTTTACGGTGACTGTAGTAGTACTAACACAGCCTGTTGAATAGGAGATGGTTGCTGTACCTGGTGATATGCCACAGAACAAACCAGTTGAAGGATCAACTGTGCCAATTGCCGCAGAACTACTAGACCAAGTGCCACCCGTTGTTGGGCTGGTAAGCAAACTACACTGTCCAACACAAACACTAGTACCTCCACCAATTGTGGGTAAAGCTATAACAGTTACAACAGCAGTAGCAGAACAACTTCCAAGTGTATAGACAATTGTTGATGTACCGAAGCCAGCTCCCGCAACAATGCCCGGACTTAGTATTGGAGCAACCGATGGTGTACTACTCGACCACACACCTCCTGTAGTAGCAGATGAAAGAGTTGTGGTAAAACCTGTACATATAACCAGAGTACCTGTTATAGGTGCAGGGGACGAATTGACCGTAACTGTTGCAGTAGTAAAACAACCAGAGCCAAGACCGTAAGTGATTATGGTTGTTCCGGCGGTTAGTCCGGTTACCACTCCCGTGCCGGATACTGTACCTACTGCTGGAGTAGAACTACTCCACGCACCACCCGATGTAGCGCTGCTTAGAGTAGTTGTTTGTCCGGTACATACCGTTAAAATGCCGGTTATTGAAGAAGGTGCTGGGTTTACTGTAACGATAACACTTCTCTGGCAGCCAGCGGTCGTGGGGCAAATCATGGTTACTGTTCCGGGGCTTATGCCAGTAACAATTCCTGTTGCAATGCCAATAGTTGCTATAGATGGGCTACTGCTGCTCCAGGTAACACCCGGTGTGGCTGAGCTCAAAGTGGACGCGCCTCCTACACAGATACTCAGTATACCAGTAATTGGGGCAGGTAGCGCATTTACAGTAACAACTGCTATTGCCACACAGCCCGTAGGTAAAGTATAAGTAACATTTGCTGTGCCCGCTGTAACACCTGTAACCAGTCCGGTTCCCAAAGCCACGGTAACATTGCTGCTGCCGCTTGCCCATGTTCCACCCGATATCGGGTGACTGAGTGTGGTAGTGCCTCCGCTTTCGCAAATAGCTAATGTGCCGGTTATTGCTGCCGGGGTTGGCAGCACCGTTACTACAGTGGTTGCATAGCATCCTGCACTTAGTGAGTAAGTTATAGTACTTGTTCCTCCTGCTACATTACCTGTTACGACGCCTGTAGCCGAACCGATGGTTACATTGGTATTGCTGCTGCTCCAAGTGCCGCCCGCAGAAATGTTGGTAAGAGTAATTGTGGGAAAGGTGACACATACGGTTGATGGACCTACTATGGGTGTAGGCGCTGCTATAACAGTTATCACTTGTGTAACCGAACATCCGGCTACACGGTAACTGATGGTAGCAGTACCTACTGAAACACCTGTCACTATTCCTGTTATAGGGTGCACGCTGGCAACAGACGGTGTGCTACTGGTCCATACTCCGCCGGGGGTAGCACTTGTATATGGAGTAGTGGTACCTATGCAAACACTAGCAGAACCGGTTATAGGAGCCGGAAGTGGGTTTACGGTGACTGTAGTTGTTACAAAACAGGACCCGCCGGTTGAGTAGGTTACAATACATGTTCCCAGTGCAACGCCGGTAACAATACCGGTAGTTGCCCCTACAGTAAGATTGGTACAAGTTGAAGAACAAAACCAAGTGCCACCACTGACCGAATTTGATAAAACTGTCGTTCCGCCGAGGCAAGCAATGGTTATTCCTCCTATTGCCCCTGGCATAGGTGTGACGGTAACGACCATTGTGGCAAAGCATCCGCCTATACTGTAGGTTATAGTTGTAGTGCCTCCAGTAATGCCACCTAAAACCCCCGAAGTGCTTATAGTGCCCACCGCAGGATTACTGCTCGACCATGTACCACCACTGACCGAATTAGCTAAAGTTGTCGTCTGCCCGGTACATAATGATGTTGCACCGGTAATAGCAGCCGGAGGATTGTTCATCGTAAAGGTTGTAGTCACACTGGCTGTACAATAACCACCGTAACCGGCTGAAATAGGATCATTTACGGCAGTAAGTGTGTAGGTGTAGCTGCCTGCACCCAGTCCGGTAAGCCCCGGAGGATTAGCAGAGGTTGATGTGTAGCCGGCTGGACCTGCCCATGCGTAGGTAACAGCGCTCGTTGTGCCGGTTGATGTCAGGTATACTGTGTCCGGAGCACAGTATGGTGCTGTGCTGTTGGTAGCAGTAACAGTAGGTACTGCACATACTTCAATATCATCAATAGCAAGCAATCCACCACTAGTGCCGGCACCGACCGCGCTCGAAGCGTTAAGGCCAATATAGTAAGTGCCGGACGTTGGTACAGTGAAGTTCTGAATATATTGGAGATAAGTGGTGGTGGCGGTACCTGTTACACCTGTCCCTATAGTGCCCGGCGACCCGCCCATTACAGTAGCGGTTACGGCAGGTACAGTGCTTGTAGTGCTATAATGTGCTGTGATTGACGGCCAGGCAGTACCATCGGTTCGGTACCAGAAGCTAAGCGTGTAGGTAGTGCCTGCTGTCATTGCAAGTCCCGGAAGGAGCAGCCATTGATTTGCCCACCCACTGGAACATGCACCACCCCTGTAAAAGTTGTAGAATTTTGTGCCGCCCGGAGTATGATTCGTATTGATGACTCCGGTAAAAGTAACACTGGTCTGTACCCCGGAGAAAACACAATTCTGAACATTTGATGTCATGCAGTTTGGGTTTCGGTCACCCAGCGTTGTGCTTACTTCAAACGTTTGCAGATACGGTATAGACCCCGCCGAAGTGCATACGGTCATTCCTGTAGCTACACCACTTACAATAGCACAGGCATCAGACGGCGATACTCTGAACCAGTATTGTGTAGCAGGCGTGAGTCCGGTGGCAGTGTAGGTAGTGCCGACACCGGCAGCAGCAGGAAAACCAGTGGCTAGTGTAGTAAGCGCAGCATCAGTATAGGCATATACTGTATAGTTTATGGGGTTAATGTAGCTGCCGCCAGCGGGAGATGCTGTCCAGCTAAGGCTGATAAAGTTAACACCTGTTGTGCCAATTGTTGGTGTGCTTGTAGGTGCTACACATGTACTGAATCCACCGGTAAGCGGTGATACAGAATTGTATTGTGGTCCTGTACAATTATTGTTGAAAGCAAATACGAAAACATAATAGTAGGTATTAGAATTGAGCAGGGTAGTAGTATATGACGGCGAACTGCCGGATGTTGATCCTTGTATTACAATACCGCCACCAAATGATGCCCCTGTTGCATAGGTCGTATAGGTGGTTGGAGATGCATACAATACTGAGTTGGTGCTTGCTACTACCAGATAGCCAGTAGAGCCATTTGGGGTAAAGTTTATAGTAGCCCCTGTAGGAGTAGGCGATGAGAATGTAATACTGGTTGGTTGTGTAGTTGGTGTTACTGCTGCCGGATTGTTTACATCTACAGGTTGATTAAATGAACAAGTGCCTGTGTTGTAGTTTATGATTGTAGTACCTACAGATACTCCGGTCACGACTCCGGCAGCCACTGTTGCCACACCTGTGAGCGAAGATGTCCAGGTACCACCCCCGGGAGTGCCTGTAAGCGTAGTACTGCCCGGAAAACAAATAGAAGGAGTACCTGTAACAGTTGGAGTAGTGCCGACAGTTACATTTATGAATGAGGTACATCCGCTTGCAGTATATGTTATGTTTGTGGTGCCATTTGTAATTCCGGTTACAATACCTGTAGTAGATACTGTACCTACAGCAGGTACTGATGAAGACCATGTGCCCGCTGGTGAACCTGTGAGTGCAAGCGTCGTTGGCATACATACAGTAGCGGCAGTTGATGGCGTAATGGTTGGTAACATTGCAGTAGTCCCTGACAATGTTACCGTAAACCCACTTGCGGTAGCGTATACGGTTTGAGCACAAGCCGCAGTGGATGTCTGTGCCTGAGTGAGTAATAACTGAAACGGAAGTGAGTATGCGTTACAGTTAAAGGCAGGTAAACACCCTGAAGTAGTACCCCAGGCTGGACCAGTGGACCAAAAACTGCTGTTCATCAATCCGCATGTATTACCCGGAATACCGCTACTTAAAGCCGTAGCAGCACAGGATAACCATCCATAAGTACAGGCGCCATTTATCTGGAATGCAAGTCTTGATTGTGCCCAGGAAATGGAAGGTGGGCCGTAATAGTTGTATGTTATCTCAATATTTGTGAGCGTTGCTGCGGCAGGAATGGATATATTGTTGGTATTAGTACAATATTCAGAGGTGCTGGTAAATGCTGGAGGAAAAGTTCCTGACGTATAAGTGAATCCTGATGATAATGTACTGGCTACCAACGGATCAATAATCAGTGGATAAGACGTTGCAGTTTTGTTGAGCAGACTTCCTGGTATTTCAATATCCAGCGTATTGTCTTCAGTTTTTTTGTAAGTCAACTCTGTTATGGAATTTTCATTGCCATTTAATTCGTAAGCAAATGCGTTATTTATTGTGAACGCTTTATCACCACTGCTATTTACTATGTCAATCGATCCATTCCTGATTTGTGCCTCGTGGATATCCATAGACAATCCCTCACTGGTAATGATATTGTCCCGAAGTATCAGTTTGCCTGAGGCGTATGCAGGTAGGGCGTTTTTTACAACAAAATTCGTTTTTAGACTATTGGCAAGTACTGTAATTTCAATGTCAATACCTGGCCATGCATCTGTAATCCGAATGCCATCATCGCCAGCTGTGTAGTTGCTCCAGTCTGCCTGTCCCAGTGACGTTTCTGTGCCATCTGATTTTACATATACCAGTTCTGTTTTGTTGTTGTAGGTGATGCTTATTCCGTTTCCTGCCAGTTTGCTATAGCGATTCTTAGTGTTTATTTCAGCATTTACCGGTCTGCCTTTTGTAAAATACACACCGGTCTTTTTTTCGTCTTTTTCCAGATTCCCGGTTATGGTTAGCCAGTTGCCGGAAGCATCTTTATAATGCACAGGATATTGGTGCGATTGCAGTACAAAGGAACTTGTCTGTGTGCCTTCCTTTACAAAGTATTTTTGAGTAGCTGTTCGTTTACCAATCAGTTCATAACAATCATTACATGGTACATCAGCATACAAGACACCCAGTTCCGGATGCTGCTCAAAACCACTATTATAATTTATTACTTCCTTTCCTTCATATCTGGTTGTCTTCGAAAAATCAGTAAAGTTTTTTTTAGTCTTTCCTCCTGCGTTTGTTATAGGAATTCCTTTGTCATTTTTTTGAGTTGCTTCAGGTATGTCTACAGAACCAACCTTTTCCCAGAGGTTGTTTGTGGGAATTGCTGCCTGTTTAGCAGATTGAGCTATAACCGGATTATTACTAAACAGAAAAATGAAAACAGTAGTCAGCAATAATATCCGGTTTGATAATATATGGGTAGCATCGAGTTTTTTCATAGCAGCAATTTTAGAAAATAAGTATGAGTATATTTCTATTTAATTAAACAGGCCGCAGTATTATGATGTATGAATACTGCAACACGATTTGAAGTCCTGTAATTATTTCAACGATCTTTATAAATCAGCAAACCAAATATAAGATATTAAAAGCCATTCATCTATTATTTATCGCCATAATTTTACACTTTATCTGTATAAATATATTATCATATTGATATAATGTCAACTGGTGTACAGTAATATAGGCGGATTCTCATAATCAAAAGTTGGGTGTGGATTAATATTTATATTACCACAACGTATTTCTTTCTCGATTGTAAACGAAAAAGGGTTGCCATTTTCGGGCAACCCTTTTCAGATTTAAAAGAAATCTACTATTGTTCTAATACAAAGTGGAAAACTTTCTGTTGATCTTCTGTACGCAAAGTAAGGATATACATACCATTTGCAAGGTCACTATTCAGCAGTATCTGTGCATCTATTTTGCCTTGTCCGGCTTTCAGTACACCACTGTACACTACCTGTCCCAACATATTGGTTACCTCTGCATTTACAGCAGTAGCATTGGTATTTCCAAGTGTGCCCCTTATTGTAAATATACCTTTATTAGGATTAGGTACTAGTCTCAGGTCATTTATTGCACTGATTTGCGTGCCATTAGCACCTAATGTTACAATTGATATAAATACCCAATCGTGAGTGCCAATATTAGCACATACACCACTACTAGTCACCGTACAGGTAACTGAGTCATAGTCGTTGAAGATACCTGTGTAGCTGGATAGGGTAGCTCCTGGTATAGGCGTTTTATTCACTTTCCACTGGTATTTAGGAGCAGATCCACCATTGGTTACTGATGCATGCAAGGTTACAGGCTTGCCATATTCTATTTCAAAACCAGGATCAGGATAGACATCTACAATTGGTAGTAGCAATGAATCAACTGTCATTGGCACATCACTGCTGCTAACTGTAGTAGCAAGGCGACAACGGTAATCACTTGTCATACTCAGCTTTACTACATCTCCATTTACAGGTATATAACTGTAAGTAGCTCCGGTTCCAGCCACAACTCCGTTTACCAGCCAGGTGTAGGAAGGACTATTTCCGCCATAAGTTGGTGCTGCAGTAAATGTTACGGGGTTGAACTGGCAGATTGTATCATTGGGTGTTGTTGTTACTCCTGCTACCGGCAATGCATTTGGCAGTACTGTCAGCACTCTTGAAGCAGAAACTGTTGGTGTTGACAAACAATTTGCATTACTGTTCATCGAGACGGTAGCTACATCACCATTTGCAGGTACAAAGCTGTAACTCATCGCAGTACTTACGCTTACACCATTTACTTTCCATAGATAAGTAGGGGCATTGCCTGCATTAGCTGTGTCTGCAATTAGGTTCACTGACTGACCAGGGCATACACTATCGTAAGGGCTGGTTGTTATTGCCACAATTGGTGTCACCAATGGTGTAGCTATTACAGTAGCACTACCACTCATGTTACGTATACAACCGCTGGTAACATTGGTTGCCTGAACTGTGTAAACACCGCTAGTTGTTAGCAAACCAAAGTCAAGAGCAAAACCTGTGCCGGACATATACCCGGTTGCGGAAGCACCGTTGTACAATACATAACTAACACCAGGCTGAGAGCCACTCAGGTAAATATGAACACCGCTGCTTCCTGTACAGTAGTTACCACCTCCAGTTACATTATACGCTGTAGGCAATGGTTGAACTGTTATTATCCTTGTTGCTCTGCAACCTGTAGCCGTAAGCTGATAAGTAATAGTAACAATTCCGGTTGTAACAGAGGTAACAACTCCTGTTGTAGCACCTATGGTAGCTATAGCAGGATTGCTGCTGCTCCATAGACCGCCAGGCATTGCATTTGTAAATGTATTTGATGCGCCGATACATACATGAGGGTTGCCCAGTATTGCAGGTGGTGTTTGATTTACGGTTACCTGAACCGCGCGCAAACATCCGGTTGCACCAATCACGTAACTTATGTTTGAAACTCCTGCTGCGATACCTGTTACAATACCTGATGTGTAACCAACAGTGGCATGTGCGGTGGTATCACTAATCCAGTTTCCACCTGTGGTTGCCGTGGTTAACAATATTGTAGACCCTTCGCAAACCTGTAATGGTCCTGTTATGGTAGCTGGTAGCGGGTTAACTGTTATAGTATGAACATTGAAACAACCGGTACCAACAGAATAAGTTATAACTGCAGTACCTGCATTCAACCCGTGCACCATACCCGTTACGGGGTCTATAGAAGCACGTGTGGCAATACTGCTGCTCCATATACCACCTGCCACCGAGTTGGTCATCACTGTAGAGTCACCAACACAAACCCGTGGCGTACCACTAATTGCTGCCGGTAAAGTAATAACTGTAACATTTTCAATTGTATTACAACCTGAGCCTAAAGTGTAAGTAATAGGTATGACACCTGCCATAATACCACTAACCACACCCGTCATAGGGTGAATAGTTCCATAGATCATAGAAGTAGGATCTTGACTCCATACCCCGCCAGATGGGCCGCTGGATAGGTTTGTAGTGAACCCGGCACACACGCCCAATGAACCAGTTATTGGTGTTGGGTTAGCAGATACTGTAAATGGTTTTGTAGCAATACATCCCGTTGGCAGCATATATGATATCACTACAGATCCAGCTGCATTACCGGTTACAATTCCAGATAAATCTATTGATGCTATTGTCGGATTACTGCTTATCCAACCACCGCCAGGTGTAGTATTGGTCATGCCTGTAATATCACCTATACAGATGTTAGATATGCCAACAATTGGTGTTGGGAGTGGATTAACTGTAACGTCTTGTGTACGGATACATGATGTGGGTAGTGTGTATGTGATTATTGTCATACCCACTCCAAGAACTCCAGGTGTCATTGCAGACATACCTGTCATTACACCCGTAATAATGTCGATTGATGCGACCGAAGGATTTGCACTACTCCAGGTGCCTCCTGTACTTGTGTTACCTAGTGCACTTGTAGAGCCTTCACATACCTGTGGGCTTCCGGAAATTACATTTGGCAATGGATTTACAGTAAGAATCACTGTTGCATTACAACCCGTGCCAAGCGCATAGGTTATAGTCGCCGTTCCAGCTGAAATTCCGGTAGCAATCCCTGTCATTGGGTCTATAGTAGCCACTGTAATGTTGCTGCTGCCCCATGTTCCACCAGGTGTGAGATTTGTAAGTGTAGTTGTTAATCCCTCGCACACTTGTAGTGATCCAATGATGCCAACCGGTATAGGGTTTACAGTCATCGTATGCGTTGATGAACAACCTGTTGATAATAGGTAAGTGATAACACCGTTTGCTATACCAGCTCCAGTTATAAAGCCTGTTGAGGAGTTTATCGGGATTGGTATAGGATTACTGCTGCTCCACACACCACCACCAATTGGGTTTGTGAGTGTAACGGTTTGTCCAAAACAGATATCATGTGGCCCAGAAATCGGGTAAGGCGCAAGTATCAGGAATACTGATTTAGTAGTAGAACAACCAGTTGCAGCTATTCTTACTATTATATCAGCAGTATCTACCGAAACACCTGTTGCCACACCAGTTACAGAGTCAATAACAATTATTGAAGTGTCAGAAGTACTCCATCTTACACCAGGTGTAAGTGTAGAATAGGTGGTAGAACTCAGGTTACAGAAACCATCGCTACCTGTACTAGGTGCCGGGAGGGAGTCTACTCTTACTATTACTGCGCGTGTACAACCTGTTACTGGTAATGTGTACATTACCGTTGTAGTGCCTGTTGTAACACTCGTTACCAGACCAGACGCATCTATTGTTGCCACGGCAGGTATACTACTGTTCCATGTGCCACCAGTGCTGGTTGTAGCAAGCAATGTATTGAATCCGATACATACACCCAGATCACCTGTGATAGTCGCTGGTTGCGGGTTCACTGTTATGCTCTTGGTGCGTGTACAGCCAATGCCTATCGTGTAGCTAACGGTAGCAGTACCTGCGCTATTACCAAACAAATCACCTGTTGATGGGTTGATGCTTACTGTAGCATCCGGGCTGCTCCATATACCTCCGGGAGGTGTACTGCCTAAAGTGATTGTCGAATTCACACATACTTCAGACGGTCCGGTAATCACAGAAGGTAGAGGATGTACTGTTACTATTCCGCTCCTGCTGCAGCCTGTAGACAAAGTATAGCTGATTGCTGCAGTGCCTGCGCCCGTACCTGTTACAACACCACTGCCTGCTACTACCGTGGCAACACCTGTAGCACTACTGCTCCATGTGCCACCTGATGTAGCATTGCTCAAAGTTGTAGTACCTCCGATACATACCTGCATTACGCCGGTTACAATAGCTGGAAGCGGACTTACTGAAACTGTTGCAGTCTTATAACAACCTGTACCTAAAGAATAGGTAATAGTTGCAGTAGCTGGTGCCGGAGTGGCTGAAACGCCTGTTACTACACCAGTTGTTACATCTACAGTTGCTACAGCAGTATTGCTACTTGTCCAGGTGCCACCCGGAGTTGAGGTAGTAAGTGTAGATGTAAGACCTTCACATACCTGCAATGTGCCTGTTATGTTGCCTGGTAGCGCATATACGGTTACAATGTTTGTAACAACACAAGTAGTTGGCATTGTATAGCTGATAACTACAGTTGCAGATCCTGCACCTCCACTAACTCCAGTCACTACTCCTGAAGAGTTGATAGTGGCAATAGCAGGGCTACCTGAACTCCATGTACCACCTATACTTGTAGTGCTGAGTGTAGTAGTTTGTCCCACACATGTTGTTAAAGAACCTGTAATTGGGTCTGGAATGTTGTTCACAGTTACTGCACGAATTGCGGTACATCCTGTGCCTAGCGTGTAGGTGATGTTTGCTGTGCCTGATGCTATGCCTGTGGCAATGCCGGTTGTTACGCCGATAGTTGCTATACCGGTAGCGCCACTTGTCCATGTGCCACCTACAGGTAGGCAGCTCAGTGTTACTGATGTGCCCGGGCAAAGATTTCCTGCAGCACCGGTTATGAGACCCGGAAGTGCGAACACTGTTACGGTTGTCGTAGTGCGGCAACCGGTAGGTAGAGTATAAGTGATTGTAGTAGTTGCTGACCCTGCACCACCACTCACACCACTTACTACTCCTGAAGCATTTACCGTAGCAATAGCAGTTGCACTGCTAGCCCATGTTCCACCTGCAGTAGCGCTGGTGAGGGCAGTAGTCTGACCAACACATACTGTGTTTGTTCCTGTTATCACTGCTGGTATAGGATTTACGGATGCTACTGCTGTACGGCTACATCCGGTAGCTAATGTATAAGTGATAGTAGTAGTACCTGCCGATACTCCTGTAAGTACGCCTGAGCCAATGTCAATAGTACCTACTGTGGTTGTGCTGCTTGCCCATGTACCCATTGTTGGAGTACCTGTTAGTGTTGTTGTAGAACCCGCACATACCTGCAGCGTTCCGCTGATGCCGGTAGGTAATGGATTTACTAAAATAACAATAGAACGTGCACAGCCGGAAGGCATAGTGTATGAAACAGTAGTAGTACCTGCAAGGTTACCACAGAACAATCCGGTTGCAGCATTTATTGTGCCTATAGATAAGTTGGTACTGCTCCAAGTTCCACCTGCTGTTGGATTGGTCAGAGTAGTACAGCTTCCAGAGCATACGTTAGTAGTACCTGATATCACTCCCGGAACGGGATTTACTGTCATCACAACTGTGCTTCTGCAGCCTGTGGGCAATGTATAAGATATTGTAGCTGTACCGCCGGGCGCGATGCCGGTTGCTACACCAGTTCCTACCCCTATTGTTGCTGCTAATACATTGTCGCTTAACCATGTGCCACCCGGTGTGGCATTTGTAAGAGTAGTAG
This sequence comes from Taibaiella sp., assembly GCA_021740995.1. Lineage (GTDB taxonomy): Bacteria > Bacteroidota > Bacteroidia > Chitinophagales > Chitinophagaceae > Nemorincola. The sequence goes on along the minus strand of JAIOYR010000042.1, from coordinate 17,415 downwards.
TTACACCAGCACATATATTCAGAGAACCACTTATTGTTGCTGGAACGATGTTAACTGTAACAACGGAAGTAGTAATACAACCGGAACCTAAAGAATAAGTGATGGTTGCGGTGCCGGCAGTTACACCGCAGAACAAGCCGGTTGCCACATCTATTGTAGCAACAGCAGGATTACTGCTAGCCCATGTGCCTCCGCCTGTAGCATTGGTCAACGTATTACATTGTCCTGCGCATACTGATAATGAGCCTCCAATAGCTCCCGGTAATGTATTTACAGTAACAACAGCGGTAGCTGAGCAACTGCCTATTGTGTAACTAATAGTGGCAGTACCAAACGAACTACCACCGATAAAGCCAGGGCTAAGCACTGTTGCAATTGCCGGAGCACTACTTGTCCATACACCGCCTGTGGTAGCACTTGTGAGGGTAGTTGTAAATCCTGAGCAAATTGCAAGACTACCTGTAATTGCTGCAGGGCCCGCATTTACAGTTACAACAGTTGTTGTATGGCAACCACCTGATGAAGTATACGTAATTGTAGCTGTGCCCATAGTTGTCGTGCCTGAAGACAAGCCAGTTACCAAACCGCCACCTGATACTGTAGCAATAGCAGGAGCAGAGGAACTCCAAACACCGCCGGGTGTAGTACTGCTCAGCAATGTAGTATTACCTACACATACAGATGTAGTACCGGTAATCGCTGAAGGTGCAGCATTAACAGTAAACACTGCAGTAGTGATACATCCTGTTGCTGCCCGGTATGTAATAGTAGTAGTGCCGCTTGCTATGCCTGTCACAAAGCCGGTCCCAACTACTACAGTAGCGATAGCTGGCGTTGATGAATTCCATGTGCCGCCGGGTGTTGCGCTGCTTAATGTAGTTGTGGCTCCCTGACAAACTGCTAATGTACCTGTTATGCTTGCCGGTGCTGCATTTACAGTAACCGTAGCTACTGATATACAACCACTTGGTAGTGTATAAGTAACATTACATGTTCCTGCTGAAAGACCTGTAACTACACCTGTTCCAAGTGTCGTTGTAATAATTGTTGGACAAGCAGAACTCCAAGTACCGCCAGCTGTGCCGTGGCTTAGAGTAGTTGTAGCGCCAATACATATACTCAATGTACCTGATATTGGCGCTGGGGTAGGTACAACAGTTACTACTCTTGTAGTAGTACAACCTGCACTCAGGAAATAAGTTATTGTAGCGGTACCTGAAGCAACGCCTGTTACAATTCCTGAGGAACTGCCAATTGTGGCAATACCTGTTGCACCGCTGGTCCAGGTTCCACCAGTGGTTGCATTTGATAATGTAATGGTAGATCCAACGCATACAGATGTTGGTCCTATAATAGCAGTGGCCGCGGTTACTACAGTTACTACCATTGTTACTGCACAACCAGCTACCCTGTAACTAATAGTAGCAGTACCTGCGGTGATTCCCGAAACGATTCCGGTAGCTACTCCCACACTTGCTATACTAGGTGTACTGCTTGTCCATAAGCCACCGGGGGTGGCGCTGGCAAGAGGTGTAGTAGTTCCTACGCATAAACTGGAGGAACCTGTAATAGCAGATGGCAACGGGTTAACAGTAACTATAGTGGTTACGAAACACCCGCCTCCCATATTGTAGGTAATAGTTGCTGTGCCTAGACTTACGCCTGTCACAATTCCCGTTGAAGATCCAACTGTAGCAACAGCAATGTTACTGCTGCTCCAGCTTCCGCCTGGCACAGAGTTGGCCAGAGTGGTAGTACTTCCCAAACAGGCTATCATAATGCCGGTTATAGCCGCAGGAGTTGTAGTTACTGTTACTACGGCTGTGGCGACACAGCCTAATACCGAATAGGAAATCATCGCAGTGCCGGGCGATACGCCGGTTACTACTCCTGTACTTGATCCTACAGTTGCTACCGCTGGTGTTCCGCTTGACCATACACCTCCGGACGTACCATTAGCTAAGGTTGTAGTGTATCCGGTACATAAAAATAAGCTACCCGTGATAGGAGTAGACAGAGCGAATATGGTAACGTCTACAGGAATACGGGGACTAGGACATCCCGCTACAACCTGCGAGACATACCATGTTGTAGTGCCTACCGCTGCCGAAGAAGGGGTAGGTGCAACCGTAGTGCCTGTGCCCCCGGTAGGAGTAGTCCACCAATATATAGTGCCTACGCCCGACGCAGTTAACGGCACAGTGGCAGCTCCAAGACAGTATGATAACGGTGTGGTAGTAGTAGGAGGTGGTGTTGTGCCTGGCGGCATTACCGTAAGGAAAAACGTTCTGCCGGCACATCCTGATACACCTGTCGTACCGGTGATCGTATAAGTAATTGGTGTTGTTATTGAGCTTACACTGATTGTATTTGTAATGCCTGTAGTAGTAGCAAGATAAGTGGATGGCGCCCAGGTCCAAGTACTACCGAACCAGTCAGCAGTAGAGCCATTAGTAATACTACAAGCCAACGTACTTCCAGTAAACGAGCATGAAGTTACTGTGTCTGTAGAATCTCTTGGTATACCATTTACCACGAGCTGTGGATTGGCGATGGCACTATCTATACCTAACAAACCGTTAAATACGTAGGCATAAGACAATTCAGTACTGTCGCCGGCGGCTATGTTTCCAAGATTGTAAACCAGTCCTATTGCTACGTCTGAAGTTACCGGACCGGTAAAGTTAAAACCACTCCAACCGGTAGACCACAAAGTAGCAAGATTTACACTAGTTGACATTGGCCATCCGCTATGAATAAAACATTTAGCTCTGCAATCTTTTGTAGATAGAGACAGAGTTTGGGTAGTGTACATTGTTGCCGTTGCTGTTACCATTACTCTATGGTAGTAATCATTTTGATGGTTAATTACATTCACAGTAGTGAAAGACCCTCCCGGAGCTAGCTGATCATTGTCTGGATCGGTTTCGCGCAAATAATGAACACCAGTCAACGTAGTAGTGCCTGTATTTCTTAGAACAACTCTCATTTTTACCCAGGATGCATTTGTGTCCACTGTTGTACGCTGAGTTATCTGTAATTGACCTCCGGCAGCAGTACCTTGCCAGACTCCAATGGTCTGCCCGGTAGGATTTAGGTAAGCAGTATTAGTACCTGTTAACCCAGCTGCACCAGCAAAACCTGTTGTTGTAGCCAAATAATATTGAGCCTGAGCTTCGCTATGGTTGCCATTTACCTGAACGCCCCAACCTTCATATGGCGTGCCAGGCATAGAGTAATCACCAAAAAAGGCGGGCGTGCCGGTAGTAAATCCGTCTAGACCAGCATCATATACCATCATTAACCGTTGGTTAGATGCGCCGGTGAATGCGGCAATACCCGGATCATAAAAATTAAATGTGGGAGAATTGCAATTGTATACCCCGGTCGGCGGAAGTCTTGTAGAGCCTAGCGATCCGTTTGGTGCAACTCCTACTTGTACCCATTTTCCTTTCAGGAAAATCTGGTCGCCTACCATTTGAGCAAACGATGGAGTGCTTATTATGAAAGAAATAATTGCTAGTAGGGTGCAAAAGTAAGTAGTCGTTTTTCTCATTTTCCGGTTCTTTATTTTTTACAAAACTATTGATGGTAAAAATATAATTATTTTTTCAAAAAAACATTACAATTGAATAGATTTTCAAGACTATTTTTTATCGTTTTAACTTTCAATTAAAGGTAAAAATATGCTGCTATTTATTTATGATAAAAATAACTACATCGATCTGGAAACCATGCATTTATGAGTACACATAATTTTATAAGGCGCCTGTTTTTATTAAAATGTTAGTGCCCAATAAGTATATTTATTAATGCAATGCCAATAGCCGGCAATGCATTAATAATGAGAATGGAAAAATGTAAAGTAATGAAAGATATTAGAGAAATAATCTTACAACTGCATAACATAAAGCAGCAAGGAGTCCACTAACAGGGATAGTCATTATCCATGCCCAAAGTAGATTGATGGTGACGCCCCAGCGGACAGCAGATAGACGTTTTGTGGCACCTACTCCTATAATTGAACCCGTAATTGTGTGAGTAGTACTAACAGGTATTTTTAGATTTTCGGTAAGAAATAATGTTATTGCGCCTGCAGTTTCTGCGGCTACTCCTTCAAACGGGGTTACCTTTGTAATTCGGGTACCCATTGTTTTGATAATTTTCCATCCACCACTCATGGTACCCAAAGCTATTGCTGAGTAACATGCCAGAGGAACCCAATATGGCATTTGGTCATGCGATGCTATCTGATTTTCACATATAAGCGCAGCAGATATGATGCCCATTACTTTTTGCGCATCATTTCCTCCATGCCCGATACTAAATATGGCAGATGATACAAGTTGGAATCTTTTAAGATATAAAGTGGCTCTGGCTGTATTCAGCGATCCTAATATCATCGTGAAAATACTCATTGATACTAAAATCAGACCCAGCAAAAACCACTTTAGATTTTTGCTTTCCAATAGCAAATTTGCCATATACGAGTCATGGTAGTTCTTAAGTTTTGCCGGATCAGTCTCAATATAATGATACAATAAAATAACTACAATTGCAATAACAATCGTAGGTATTATTTTTGATATCCATCCTTTTCGAAAAGAATATATAAACCATAGAGATATGATAAATGCCATTATCATGCCTATTAGTGGTGCCAGTACTATGAAACTTACAGTTTTCAGAATCGGTTCAGAACTTATTGCACCCCAACCACCGTGTGCAATAGCTGCACCTGCAAAACCACCAATAAGTGTATGAGATGAACTTGAGGGAATGCCAAACCACCATGTAAGTAGATTCCAGGATATTGCTGCTATAAGTCCGGAAAGTATTACCGGAAGAGTAATGAATTCTTCATGTACGGTTTTTGCTACCGTTTTTGCTACACCATGATCTTTAAATATAAAAAAGGCTACGAAATTGAACAAAGCCGCCCAGGCTACTGCCTGATAGGGTGTTAGCACTTTAGTAGAAACAACTGTTGCGATTGAATTTGCAGCATCATGAAATCCGTTGATGTAGTCAAATAACAATGCCAATACTAAAACAACGATGAGCAGAACCGACATAATGGAGCTTTAATTAAGCGTATTTAATGATGATAGATTCTACAACATTTGCTGCATCTTCACATTTATCAGTCACCACTTCGAGCATCTGAAAAATATCTTTTTGTTTTATCAATTCTATCGCACTCATATTTGATGAAAATAATTTCATCATAGTCGCGTCGAGCAAGTCATCAGCATTATTTTCAAGGCTGTTTACTATCACACAGGAGTCAGTTATGGCGCGTAGGTCTTTGAGCCCGCGAAGACCATAAATAGCTGTGTTTATTGCGGCAATTGATTTGGAAATTATTTCTGCAAATGCCGGTAGGGTATTAAATTTATCGTCTATTTGGTAGTTTACAATTCTTTTTGCTGCACCCCAAATGTAATCTGCAATATCATCCAGCGATGTTGCCAGATAGTGTATGTCTTCTCTATCTAGTGGTGTTATGAAGTTACTACCTAACTCTATAAATAACCGATGTGTTGTTTCATCATTTTTATGCTCCAGCTCTTCCAGTGTTTTCAGCATTGCATCTCTTTTGCTTAGATCTGTCTCTGCTAATGCATTTTTAAAAGTATCACCCATCAATACAAGTGTACTCGCTACTTCTTCAAACAAACTATAAAACACCCTATCTTTTGGTAAAAAAATTTTAAGTATTGAATCAAATGACATGTGTGGTATGTTTTTTGTTTCCTTTTTTAAATCAATAATGCCGCAAAGCTATCCGCATTTTACCGATATTAATATTCACTTCCAAGACTTAATAATTCCTTAACATTGAGTTTGTCTGGAAAGTATATGCAGTTAATTCCTAATTAATTATTCCCTACTACTTTTTTCTAAATAAAAAACCACTTTTTCATCACTTAACATAAAGGTAATACAGAAGTAATAATTGCATAACGTTCAGTTTACATTGAGTGTGTAAATACAAAACTACTTTTGCCTGAAAGTTAAGAAAATATGAATAAATTATTATCATTTGCATTTTTAATAATGCCTTTTGCCTCTTTTGGCCAGTCTGATTCAACAAAACCGGAACAGGAGAAAAAAGCTCACTGGTATGACAAGATTGCCATCAGGGGTTATATGCAGGTAAGGTACAATCGTTTGCTGGAAACAAACCCTTTGCTAAAGAACGAGCAAGGCGACAAATCCTGGGGAGAAAATGGTGGATTGTTTATAAGGCGCATGCGTTTGATATTGTACGGACAAGTACATGAGCGGGTTTATATTTATATACAGCCGGATATCGCTAGCTCACCTTCTTCTAATATTTTGCATTTTGCACAGCTTAGGGATGCCTATATGGATATTGGCCTGGATAAGAATAATGAATTTCGCCTTAGATTGGGGCAGAGTAAGGTCCCTTTTGGCTTTGAAAATATGCAATCGAGCCAAAACAGGATACCGCTTGACCGAAATGACGCACTTAATAGCGCTGTGAGCAACGAGCGTGACATGGCAGCTTTCTTTTATTGGGCTCCTTCTAATGTTAGGAAGCTATATAGTCGATTGGTAAATGACGGTCTGAAAGGATCGGGTGACTATGGTGTGTTTGGTTTTGGTGTATATAATGGTCAGACGGCTAATAAGCCCGAACTGAACAATGAGTTGCATGTGGTAAGTCGTGTTACCTATCCTTTCAGGATTGGCAATCAGATTATTGAGCCGGGTGTACAGGCCTATACGGGCAAGTTTGTTTTGCCTACAGATCAGTTGTCTGCCGGCGTTAAATATCTGAAGGATCGCAACTATCTTGATCAGCGTGCTGCTGCTACTTTTGTGTTATATCCGCAACCATTTGGTATTCAGGCAGAATATAATGTGGGTAAGGGGCCAGAGTTTAATAAACTTACAGACTCAATAGAGGTGCAGGATTTGAGTGGCGGATATATTACTATGAGTTATTTACTGAAGTACAAGAAGCAAGTGATTATGCCATTTTTCCGGGCACATGTATACAATGGCGGCAAGAAGCACGAATTGGATGCAAGAAGCCATGAAGTGACAGAATTTGAATCAGGTATAGAGTGGCTACCTATCAAGAATTTTGAGCTCGTAGTTATGTACACAATCAGTGAAAGACGTTTCGAGGACTTTAAAAATCAAAACAACCTCCAAAATGGAAGCCTTTTGAGAATACAGGCTCAGTTGAATTTTTAGGATAGAAGACCAAATCATAAATCTAAAAAGCGGATGCAATTTTGGTTGCATCCGCTTTTATAATTTTTATCTATTAGATTGTTATGCGTTTTCCAAAACTTTTGGTGCAGCTGAGCGTATTTCATCGCTTGACTGCTCAGCATATTTTGCAAAGTTGTTTACAAACAGCTTTGCCAGTTCATTGGCTTTTTTATCATAAGCTTCTTTATTTGCCCATGTATTTCGTGGTGTAAGTATTTCAGACGGTACATCCGGAACTGATGCCGGCATCAATACTCCGAAAACCGGATGTGATTCGTACGCTACATTATCCAGTTCTCCCTTCATAGCAGCTGTAATCATAGATCTGGTGTAGCGCAGTTTCATGCGGCTACCAGTGCCATAAGCGCCACCACTCCAGCCTGTATTTATCAGCCAAACATTTACATCGCTATGCTCTTCCAGTTTTTTGCCCAGCAGTTCAGCATATTTTGCCGGATGCAGTGGGAGAAACACACGACCAAAACAAGCAGAGAAAGTAGTCTGTGGTTCTGTAACACCTACTTCAGTACCGGCAACTTTGGCAGTATAACCGCTGATGAAGTGGTACATTGCCTGAGCTTTTGTTAGCTTGGAAATAGGTGGTAGAATTCCAAACGCATCGCAGGTAAGGAAAAATATATTTTTAGGCTGACCACCGTAAGAAGGCTCTTTAGAATTGCTGATGAAATCTATCGGGTATGCTGCACGGGTATTTTCTGTTATGCTGGCATCTGCGTAGTCAACTGTATTTGTATTTGGCAGGAACTTGATGTTTTCAAGTAATGCGCCTGGCTTAATAGCTCTGAAAATCTGTGGTTCTTTCTCTTCGCTAAGGTCTATGCATTTTGCGTAGCAACCACCTTCGAAATTGAAAACTGTAGTGTCAGACCAGCCATGCTCATCGTCGCCTATAAGTGCACGATCCGGGTCAGCGCTAAGTGTAGTTTTTCCGGTGCCACTCAATCCAAAGAACAATGCTACATCACCATCTTTGCCTTCATTGGCGGAGCAGTGCATGCTTAGTACTTTATGATTGTGAGGAAGTATAAAGTTTAGAACACCGAAAATTCCTTTCTTCATTTCTCCGGTGTAGCCTGAACCACCGATAAGAATTATACGGCGCGTAAAGTTGACAATAGTAAAGTTGCCCTGACGAGTACCATCGGTAGCAGGGTCGGCCATAAAACCCGGAGCCTGAAGAATCAGCCAATCATGATTTTGGGATTCAATTTCTGTTTCTGTAGGTCTAAGGAACAAATCGTTGCAAAACAGATTGGCCCAGGGTGTTTCGTTTATTACCCTTATGTTCAGTCTGTAGGTAGGGTCTGCACAAGCATACGCATCACGCACCCATACTTCTTTTCCGGTCATGTATGCGCATACTTTGTCGTAAAGTTTATCGAATGCTTCTGGTGACAAAGGTATGTTCACATCACCCCAATCTACACTGTGTTCTGTAATTGCATCTTTTACTGTAAATTTATCTTTAGGTGATCTACCTGTGAATTTACCAGTACTTACACACAATGCACCCGTATCATTGAGTACCCCTTGACCTAAGGCAATTGTTGTTTTTGCCAATTCATCAGGTGATAAATTCCAATGTGCAATACCAACATTCAAGCCCAAATCGCTTAAATTTACTAACGGATTTTTTCTGCCAAATTCCTGCATAGATTATTTTTTTATTAAGAATTTTTTCGGCAACAAAAGTAATACATAAAGCGGTAATAGTGTGTATTAAATTTTTGTCCGCAAAGTATTATCTATACTTGAAAAATTATTTATTGTTTATATGAAAGTGTTATTTGTCTTCTAGATTGATGCTGGTGAAATCTCTTTTATTGATACCAGTTCGTATGCGTTTATTTTGTCCAGTTCCAGTACAGTAGATGTCCCATCAACAGAGCGTTCAAACATTGGTAAAAATTTTGCGCCATAAATCAAATCCCGATGTGTAAAGGATGTTCTTTGCTGCACAGTATTAGAAAAATGATCATCAAATGCTTTGATATATACCAACACTTCCATTCTATTATTAATTAATTCTTCTTTATTGAATTGATATAGCGGGCTTTCTTCGTTTATATGGTGGACCAATGTCCAGCTGAGTGCTAGCGAGTTTATTTTAGCAATTTCCAGTGGCAAAGGGTAAAATCTTGTTGCCATTTTACCTTGCTCATTTACATGCATTGCTATAGTTAGTTGTGCTTCCACTTCAGTTAGATGATTGTTTTTGTAACTGGCCAATCTGATCATTAGTCCTTTGCCATCTTTGTAAGGTGCTATAACCATATTGCTGCTGAACCTAAGGAATGCACGCGGTCTTGAAAAACGTCCATATATGAGACCTGTAACTACCGCAAATGCCAAAATACCAGTAAGTGACTCAGTAGATGCTACGATGTTTGTAAGCAAACCGGTAGGTGCAACATGCCCATAACCAACTGTGGTTAGTGTCTGAGAGCTGAAAAAGAAAGCCGCCAAAACTTCATCGACAACAGATTTTGACTGGTCTATACCAGAGAGATGCTCTACGCCAATCGCAAAATAGATGCCCGCAAATATAACATTGGTTGCCGTATAAAACAGCAGGATAGCCATCATGAAATGGCTGCGCTTCATGCGCAACAGCGTATGGTAAATAGATATGCGATCCCAGATTGGTATTCCTCTTTTTCTGAGGTTGTTCGAGCCATCCGGGTTTACAAGTCTACCACCTTCCACATTGCTGTTTGGGCCAAATCCCGTATTATCAATGTTCTTCGAACGATGCCGTTGCGACATTGCCATGTTTTTTATTGCTGTTTAATTCAATCAATAAAGATATTGCCACAAGCAATCCCATACCCATCGCACCCAAAAATAAGGTAAACTTCCCTGTGTAGTAGATTATGCCTATATAATGAATACTTATTAATATAGCTGCAAAAATCACAAGCTTTACCAACCAGTTTACAACGGGAATTAAAGTAGATGGGTTTACTCCCAGCAGTTTGCCTGTGTACATAAGATAAAATGCGGCTTGAAGGTACGTACTTATCACAAAACTTAATGCAACTCCTGGTAAACCTAATAATAGGTAGAGCGGATACATTATTGCACATGCCAGCAGCAACTCAGCTATAGCACCGGCATTTATTATATTTCCTTTGTGTCTGCGTTGCAAGACTGTCGTGAAACTATAAGCCCTAACGGGCAGAATCAGTATGTAGACAGCAAATATGGGAATCGCTGGAATGTATTTTTCTGAAAGCAGGGTGACTATAAGTTCGTTTCTGAAAAATAGAAGGAAGAAAAAAATCGGAAAAACAATACAGGAAAGAACGCGCCCTGACTGATTAACTAACGAAATTGTGTTTTCTGTTTCGTTCTTGAATTTATCTGAGGCCAGTTGTAGCAGCACAGCACTGCCTGCAGCACTAAGCAACAAAGGAAGGAATGGGATGTTTTGTGCTCCATTGTAATAAATGGCTGAAAGCTCAGCAGTAAGTAGCAGAGATATTACAAACTTATCAATCCAGCTCGAAAGCATTTGTACAATGTCATATATACCAAGATGTATCCAAAGAGAGCGTATTGTAGGGATATCTATTTCTTCATGTTCATATCCTTCAGTATCTTTTTTTATTTCAGTAAGTATTGCGCAGCTGTAAGTGAATACTCTTAACAGATTGATAATCAGTAAACAAGTAAATATATGTTGGAGAGAGAATGTATCTGTAAGCCCATACCAATGAACAATGCAAAATGCTATTGCATAGAGCATACCGGTAACTGAAATCAGAATGTACTTTCTGAAAACTATTAGCAAAGCCTCAGTAATCATACTTACAGAAAAGGTAAGAATGAATAAAAATGACGTAATAAATGATACAGCCCCTGCATCTTGCTGAAGTAAAGCGAATGCGGAACTAATTCCGAATATCCAGCTGCAAAATATGATATAGTGTTTCTTTTTTATGCGGCTGAGAATGTTTGCAAGTAGGTTTCTGGAGTAGGTGATGATGAATGTATGGATTCCAAAACAAATAATAGGATATATTACATATAATTGAATCCAGAATAACTGATAGGAACCATACAATTCCTGTGGCAAATGCCTGGAATACCAGATCATCACCAACAGATTTGCCAAAGATGGGAAAAACCGTGTGATGAAAATAAAGAATGAGTTACTTACAAATATATTACTTGCTTTTGGCAAAGGCATTACATTCCTCCTTGTTTAGTTGTTTTATGACACGGGCAGGATTACCCGCAATTACACAATATCCTTCTTTAAAATCTTTGGTCACTATGGCACCCGCTCCTACTATCGTAAAGTCGCCTAGATTAACACCAGGCAAAATCACCGCTCCCATTCCTAGCCAACAAAATTTACCAATTAATATTGGTGGTTCCGAAGTGTGTTGTTCATTGTTTATAAGGTCGTGGTTTGTTGAAAGTATCCCTACGTTAGGCCCAATATTGCTATAATCACCTATTTCTACCCCATTTGTAGCATTGATATATATACCAGGCGAGTCGCCAGGAAAAACATTTTTACCCTTTTTTATTCTTTGAGGGCAATGAATAGTACTTGAATGGTGTATAGCCCAGTCTGTATCAGCATTTTGTCTGAAAATTTTACGAAATAGAAAATCAGTTATATAGAAGCCTGCACTCATTTCTCTTCTCATACGGAAGAGGCTTTTTAGGTTGTATGAGGATGCTTTGTCCATATATTAACTACTCATAGTACAATTTGAGTACAGGAGAAATGTATTATTATTTTTATTGCTGTCGATATTGTTATACTTTTTCTTTTTTGAAAAGAGGATAAAGAGCCCCAAGACATAAAGCTATTAATAACACGCTGCTTAACAACGCTATTTTTTTTCCTGTATAAAATGTTTCAGGTCTGAACCTGAATTCAATTTTGTGGGATCCGGCGGGTATTTTTATCGCACGTAGCACATAGTTGGCACGCATTATTTGTGTTTCTTTATCATCTACATAGGCTTTCCATCCTTTGGCATAATAGATATCTGAAAATACGGCAATGCCGTCTTTACTATTTGTGCTGGTAAATGAGATGTCATCCAAGCCATATTGGGCCAGCTTAACGGTGGCGGCACTGTCCTTCCCAAATGAATAGTTACCAACATCATTCTTGTATGTGTCACGCAGTACTGCTGTTTTAAGAGAAGAAAACGAATTGGGGACAATAGCCGTGTCGCCAATCTCGGGTGCATTTAGTGCACTCATTTCCTCTTCGGCAGTTGCAGCCCATTTTATTTCTTCTACAAACCATGCATTACCACATGCTTTCTGATTGGGTATAACCTGAGGTCCTGTTTCTTTTCTGCCAGCTATTATGTACTTCGTATTGAGCATGTTCAATACTTCGCCATTAAATCCACGGCTCATATGCCTGTCTATAAGGTCCTGATATGTTTCCATTTTCGCAGGGTGGTATCCGCCTACGCATTTATGAAAATAAGCTTGTACCGCATCATTATAAGTATCTCTGGTAAGGTCCAGTACACGGTAATAAGGGTCAGGGTCTCTAAGTATCGCTTTATCTACTTCGCGTGGCTCGAAGATACTTTCATACTCTGAGGCCTCTACATAGTTACTTTCATCCAGATAGTTGAGTGACATCGGGATCAGATCTAGCGCTACTAAAGCTCCTAATCCAGCTATCAGCATAACCGGTTTTATTTTATCTTTCAGGAACGCCCACAACAACCCGGCAGCTATTAAAATGAAAGCCGCGCTCTTTAATCCGCTGGATGCAGCAAGCGATGCCCGATCTTCGCGAAGTAGTTTTACCATCTCGGGTTGCAGGCGGTCATCAGCGCTTCCTGAAAAGTCAAAGAACATACTGCCACCTACGCCAAGTAGCAGGCAAATTCCGGCTGTTATTCCGGCTGATATTTTAAGGTTGGTTATTGCTTTCGGATCATTTTTGTTGTCAAGTATATACTGTAGTCCCCATATACCCAATAATGGGAATAGGAATTGTGGTATCACCAAAGCCATAGATGGAGTTCTGAATTTGTTGAGATAAGGTATATTGTCGAAAAGGAAGTAGTTAATTGCTTCAAAGTTTTTGCCCCAAGAGAGTACAATACATATCAGAGTCGTGGCGAGAATCCACCATTTGTGAGGCGACTTTACCGAAAACAACCCAAGAACGAACAGAAAACACACCACAGCGCCAAAGTATACCGGACCACTGAGGAATGGCTGAGGTCCCCAATATAGTGGTAGCTGTTCGGCATTTCCACCTATAGCTTCCAGTGTTTTAGGTGCTTTGTCTGCCTTTTCCCCGCTGGAGCCGCCATACAGATAGGGTATCATTAGGCAAAAGGTTTCACCAATTCCATTGCTCCATCTGAAAGCGTATTCTTTATCCAGACCACCATTTGTTTTCTTGTCGTGTCCGCTAAGTTCGCTACCTCCGCCACGCATTGTTACCTTGGCATATTCTGCCGTGGTGAGCAGAGAAGGCATGCTTGGACCAATACCTAATGCCATAGTTCCGGCAGCTATAGCTGAGGAGATGAAAAACTGTTTCATCTTACCTTCTTTTATAGCAATAAACAACATCGCCAAACCAAAACACCCGAACATAATGAATGAGTAATAAATGACCTGAAAGTGATTGTTGGTAAAAATCAGAGAGAAAGATATACCCAGTATTGCAGCGCCGGTAAGCCATTTCTCCTTGTATATCAGGTACAGACCCGCTACGGCAGCAGGTAGAAAACCCATTGTCAGCATTTTTGTTTCATGCCCCACACTAATAATAATTGCATTATAGGTAGAAAAGGCATAAGCTACAGCACCAACCATGCCCAGCCATCGGTTGATATTCAATACCCGCATGAGCAGGTAAAAGCACAACATGGCAATAAAGAAGAAATAAGCAGGCTTGCCAATAGCTTGCAATATTGTTTGTAAGTATCCAGGATAGTTAGTATTGCTAGTGCCTACATAGGTTGTGTAAGTTGGCATGCCGCCAAACATACTGTTTGACCATAGTACATCTTTGCCGGTAGTTTCATGATAAAGCATACCTTCTCTTGCCATGCCTTTCCAGGAAATATTATCATGCTGGTTCAGTATTTTGCCTTGTAATTGTGGCAGACAATAAACTAACGATAATACCGCCAAACCGATTACTATCAGGAAATCGGTCTTGTATTTTTTAATGTCAAATTGCATAATAGTAGTGTTAAGTCAAAAGTAGAAAGTAGAACGCTATTTTCCTAAACTAACGACAAAAGTAAATTGCTATTGTGGGATAGTAATTCTTACAAAACATTATCTGTTTTATGTGTAATCACTAAAAGTTTATAATAAGGGTAGGCTATAGGTGTTGTTGTTTTATTATTCTTATTTTGTGTCAGCTAACAGTAACAAAAAAGATAGACGAGTCAACGCTTATTCAAATTGCCGCTTATTTTTGGGATAACGAGAATGAAGTTATTGATAGATTGGCAAGAGTGCTGAAGCTTGAAGGAACGTTGGTTATTGCCATTCGACCAAAACATCAGATGGTTTACTATCCTTTTACTAAGTATGGTTTTAAGATGTTTTCAAAAGATGATTAAACCGCAATGCTCATAAATTATGGTTTCGAAATAAAAGGAGTATTGGAACCTAATGAGCCTGATTTTGAACTGAACGGACAGATATTGAAAATGGAAAATCTCATAGAAATAGCAACGAAATCTGGATTTTGATTACATAAAAGTATAGTTTATATTTTAATATACATGGCATATATTTCCATACAATCAGAAAAGCTACATTATGTGCAAATGGGCAGCGGCCCATGCTTGCTATTGGCTTTTCATGGTTATGGAGAAGATGCGGAAAGATTTAGATTGTTCGAGCAATATCTAGGGCATGAATACACACTACTTTCTTTCGACTTGCCTCATCATGGAGAAAGTAAATGGAACGATAAAAAAACGCTAACCGCAGAGGGGCTGACTGAATTGATTAATACCGTAAAATCAACTTTTGTTGTAGAAAAGGTTTCACTAATGGGCTACAGCATTGGTGGCAGGGTATGTCTGGCAATAGTTGCCGCATTCCCTGAGTCCATAGAGAAAATATTGCTTATGGGCACAGATGGACTGAAGATTAATAGTTTTTATTATTTTTTCACCCGTACTTTTCTGGGCACACGGCTTTTTATTTATATGCTTAACAATCCGGGAATATGCTTAACTGTAGCAGGATGGTTGCGGAGATTACGACTCATTTCAGCCACACAGTTCAGGCTGGTAGTTCACTCAATTCAATCCGACGTTAAACGTAGTTTACTTGCAAGAGTTTGGCCGTGCCTTAGTAAATTGGTTTATAGAACTGCAATGCTCAAGGCCATTGTTAAGAAACATTGCTTGCAGATTGTTATTTTTATGGGCGCCTACGATAAGTTGTTGCCACCTATGCTTGCCGAGCGGTTTGCAGAAGGGTTACCTACAGTCAGGGTGTTCATTCCCCAGAAAGGACACCGTATCTTTGATGCAGAAAACGCGCGTGAAATAGCGCAGAAGTTATTGTAACCATGCTTTTGGTATTTATTCTTTCCCTATTGTTTACGGCAGGCTATGTAGCTCTGATGCTCGTGTACAGACGTGGCTGGAATATGCAGCCGGAATTTTCAGTACCAGCCCTTTACGAGCCATCTACCCGTATATCTGTCATCATTCCGGCACGCAATGAGGCTGCAAATATAGGTGCATGTATAGAGTCAATTCTTGCTCAGATATATCCCGAATATCTTTTCGAAATTATAGTTATTGATGATCATTCTGAAGACGATACTGCAGCTATTGTAGAAGAATATGCAAGTCGAAATGTTCGTTGCATAAGGTTGAGTGATTTTATTCCAATGGGTAATTCAGTTAATGCATTCAAAAAAGTAGCAATTGCCACTGGAATTGCCCACAGTAATGGTGCTCTTATAGTAACAACAGATGCTGACTGCACTGCTCCTAATACATGGCTACGTCATATAGCAACCATATATGAACAGCAAAACCCAGTAATGATAGTAGCGCCCGTTATATACAAAGTCAAAAGAAATATTCTACAGATTTTTCAATTGATTGACTTTATGAGCATGCAGGGCATTACTGCTGCTGCTCACACGTTAAAGCTGGGAAATATGAGTAATGGCGCCAATCTTGCTTTCCGAAAGGCTACATTCGACCGCGTAGGTGGATATGAGGGCATACAGCATTTGGCGTCCGGCGATGATTTTCTCCTCATGATGAAGATGAATAAACTTTCTTCCAGCAGTATTTCTTACCTCAAGTCTGTAAATGCTGCAGTGTCTACCCTTGCCCAGCCAGATTGGCGAGGGTTCTTACAACAGCGAATACGTTGGGCATCTAAGTCGGGCAAGTATAATGATACACGACTTACGCTGATACTTGTTTTGGTTTATCTGTTCAATTTGCTACTTTTCACATTGGCAATTGCCAGTTTTTTTGATCATGCATATCAGTTCCTGGCTGTAGCTCTTTTTTTCATTAAGGTACTTATAGAATATTATTTTCTAAAGCCAGTTGCTCGTTTCTTTCATGCTGAATGGGTATTGTGGTATTTTCCTTTTCTACAGCCTCTGCACATAGTTTATATTGTTCTGGCTGGATTTTTGGGGTTAGTCGGTACTTACGAGTGGAAAGGTAGAAAGGTGAAATAAACTGTCTTATCCTGACAAACAAGCGACTCTTTTTTTATTTACATTTCACATACGTTTTACAAACCCGCTGACACTTACCCACATGATTTCTTTTAATAAAATTTCAGTCTTAAATATTAAAATATTGTCTATTCATTACCTATACAATATTGAAAGTTATTTGGTATCGATTGCACACACTTACGTGCCTGCAAATGGAGATTTGGTGGAAGTAACCATGACAAGCAACGAAGTATGCCCGCTGCCATCAAGTGTGAGCGCATCGCAAACAATGGTTGTAGTGTCTAACGAAACACCAACAGTAAGCATAGCGGTAGGACCAAACGATACACTGTGTCAGGGTTCTACAGCAGTATACGGAGCGTTATCAACCTTCGGTGGTTCGGCTCCTGTATATACCTGGTACAAAAACAATGTAACAACGGGTATAACCGGTTCTATATACTCTTACA
>JAIOYR010000041.1 GCA_021740995.1 Taibaiella sp. | reverse complement strand
GGCACGGTAGCACTTTCTGCTAACTCAAGTAATACTACAGCATGGTCATGGAGCGGTCCTTCAGGATTTACTTCTTCTTTGCAGAACCCTACAGCTACGCCTACTGCAACAGGCACCTACTCGCTTACGCTGAGCAGCACAGGTTCAGGTTGTAATCCGGCTACTGTTTATACAACAACTGTCACTGTTAATCCGATACCATCTTCAACAGGTGCTACTAATAACGGTTCTATATGTGTAGGTGGCACGGTAGCACTTTCTGCTAACTCAAGTAATGCTACTGCCTGGTCCTGGAATGGACCTTCAGGATTTACTTCTTCTTTACAGAACCCAACAGCTAGCCCTACTGCTACAGCTACTTACTCGCTGACGTTGAGTAGCACTGGTTCAGGTTGTGCTCCTTCAACTGTATACACAACTACGGTAACTGTTAATCCGGTGCCATCTTCTACAGGTGCTACCAATAACGGTCCGATATGTGCAGGTGGTACAGTAACCCTTTCTGCTAACTCAAGTAATGCTGCTGCCTGGTCTTGGAATGGTCCCTCAGGATTTACTTCTTCATTACAGAACCCAACAGCCACTCCCACAGCAACTGGCACATACTCGCTGACGTTGAGCAGTACCGGTTCAGGCTGTTCTCCGGCTACTGTTTATACTACTATTGTAACTGTAAATCCGGTACCATCTTCTACAGGCGCTACCAATAATGGATCTATATGTGTAGGTGGCACGGTATCACTTTCTGCTAACTCAAGTAATGCTACTGCATGGACATGGAGTGGTCCATCTGGATTTACTTCTTCTTTGCAGAACCCAACAGCCACTCCCACTGCTACGGGTACATACTCGCTGACGTTGAGCAGTACAGGATCAGGCTGTGCACCTGCTACAGTTTATACTACTGTAGTAACTGTTAATCCGGTACCATCATCTACTGGAGCTACCAATAATAGCCCGATATGTGTTGGTGGTACTGTTTTACTTTCTGCAAATTCCAGCAATACCACTTCATGGTTGTGGACTGGGCCTGGAAGTTTTTCATCTACATTACAGAATCCAACAATAACACCTACTGTAACCGGAACCTATTCACTTAGGCTTGCCAGCACAGGAATAGGCTGTAATCCATCAACAGTATATACTACAATTGTTACAGTAAATGCTGTTCCATCATCTACTGGCGCAACCAATAATGGTCCAATTTGCATTGGAAACACCGTAACATTAAATGCAAATTCTACAGGTGCCACTTCTTGGTCATGGTCAGGTCCTGACGGTTATACGTCATCATTGCAAAATCCAACAGCCACCCCTACCGCAACAGGGACATACTCACTTACTGTAAGCAGAACAGGTGCCGGTTGTAGTCCAACAACAATGTATACTACTACTGTTACCGTGAATACTACACCATCTGCAATTTCAGGCACTACTACAGTTTGTGTAGGAGCGTCAGCAACATTATCTAATACGGGAGGCGGCACATGGAGCAGTAGTTCAACTGGTATAGCTACAATTGGTTCTGCAACAGGTATATTTACAGGTGTTACACCTGGAACATCCACCATTACCTATACTTTGCCTGGCAGCTGTTCTACAACTGAGGTTGTTACGATAAATGCTTCACCTGTCGTAGCAGCAATTACTGGTACAATGAGTGTTTGTGCAGGATCTTCTACAACACTTTTAAATGATACTACTGGAGGAACCTGGAGCAGCAGTGCTACCGGTATCGCCATAGTTGGAACTACAGGTATTGTTTCTGCTGTTTCTGCTGGCACTGCCAGAATCACCTATTCAAAAACTAATGGGTTTGGTTGTGTAACTGCTGTAACTGCTGTATTCACAGTTAACCCAGTACCAGTAATTGTTGCACTCACTGGTCCGTCAAGTATGTGTGTAGGTTCATCTAATCCATTTACCACCTCTGCAACAGGGGGCACATGGAGCAGCAGTGCTACCAGCGTTGCCACAGTTGGATCAACTGGTATTGTTACTGGTATTGCATCAGGAACTGCAACAATTTCATATACTGTAGTGAATTCTTTTGGTTGCACTACATTTGCCACTACTTCTTTAACAGTGAATCCACTTTCTGCAGTGGCATCTGTAACAGGAACAATGGCTCTGTGTGTTGGAGCTACTACAACACTATCCAGCACTACTACTGGCGGAGTTTGGAGCAGCAGTACACCAACGATAGCTACTGTTGGCACTTCTGGCATAGTGTCTGGTGTTGCATCCGGTACGGCAAGAATTACATATAGTGTTACTAATTCATTTGGATGTACCACACAAGGGACCTCAGTAGTTACTGTTAATGCATCTCCTTCTGTTTCTCCTATATCAGGCATATTAAGCCTATGTGTAGGATCCACTTCTACACTATCAAGTACTACAACAGGCGGTGTATGGAGTAGTGATATGACTTCTGTTGCCACTATAGGCACATCAGGGGAAGTAACCGGTATGTCTAACGGCACTGCTGCCATTACCTACAGTGTAACCAATTCATTTGGATGTACTAATCTGGTTTCAACAATTGTATCTGTAAACTCTCTGGCTGCATCCGATACAATAACCGGAAATCCGGTAATATGTGCAGGGGCCACATCTGCTTTATCTAATACAACTTACGCTGGTGTATGGTCAAGCAGCAATACGGCCAGAGCTACGGTTGGTATGAGCTCGGGCATTGTGTCGGGCAATAGTGCTGGTACCGTTATTATATCCTACAATACAGGTTGTGGTGCTCCAGCCACACAAACAGTGACAGTACTGGCAGCACCTGCATCTATCAATGGTACAGGTTTCCTATGCCTCGGTACAAATACCACATTGACAAATGCAACCTCTGGTGGAACCTGGACCAGCAGTACACCCGCTGTAGCTACTATAAGCAGTGCTGGATTAGTTACTTCTGTTAGTCAGGGCACCACTACTATAAGCTACCAGTCTCCATCAAGTGGCTGTTATGCGACGAGAGTAGTAACCGTGTCTAGTGTACCTTCAGTAATTACCGGCACTCCGTTTGCATGTATTGGTAGCACATCCACATTATTGTCTACCCCATCTGGCGGCACATGGAGCAGCTATTTTACTTCCAAAGCTACTGTCAATCCGGCTACTGGTGAAGTAACGGGAATCTCTGCAGGTACTACAATTATAACTTATGCGCTTTCAGCAGTATGCCGCAATACAATCGTATTCACCGTAGGTGCATTACCTGCTACAATAACCGGTACAAATACAGTATGTTCAGGCAGTACGGTTTCTTTGAGTTCTGGTACATTTTATGGTACATGGACCAGCAGTGATACCGAAACAGCTACTATCGGATCGACATCCGGTATTCTGAGTGGTACAAATCCTGGTACTGCTACTATTACTTATACGATACCTACAGGCTGTATGCGCACAACTACAATAAACGTTAACGCTGCGCTTAGTGCAAATACAGGCTCACCCGAAGTTTGTGTTGGTCAAAACAGAATGACACTTGCAAACCCTGTAACAGGTGGAACATGGAGCAGCAGTAATACTTCAGTTGCAACAGTTCATTCAAGCTCGGCACTTCTATCGGGCGTATCATCAGGAACTGCGAATATTACTTACAGAAAAACTCCCGGTTGTTACAGCATATCTGTAGCCACCGTAAATCCTGCAATGTCTGCAATAACAGGTACGCCATCAGTTTGTGTAGGTGCTACAGTTACATTAGCACATTCTGAACCAGGGGGCACTTGGAGTAGTAGTAACTTAACAAAAGCAACTGCCGACACAAGTACCGGAATTATTACCGGCATAAATGCAGGAACTACACTAATATCCTACATTCTTAATGCTGGCTGCTACAAAACACAGGCATTGGTTGTATATGCTTCTCCAGGCACTATAAGTGGCAGTGCAACCGTATGCGCTGGTCTTACTACATCGCTATCTATTGGTAGCAGTACAGGTGGCACCTGGAGCAGTAGCAATATCTCTATAGCTACAGTAGGAAGTACAGGTTTAGTTACCGGAGTTACTGCTGGTACAGCTACCATATCTTATCAGGTAGGAACTGGTTGTGTTAGCACACGAATAGTAACTGTTACCACAGCTCCTGCTGCCATTTCTGGAACACTTTCAGCCAGTGTAGGCAATACAACTACATTATCCAGCACTACTACTGGCGGCACGTGGATAAGTAGTAATACATCAATTGCTACAGTCTCCGCTGCAGGTTTAGTCACCGGTATAAATTCAGGATCAGCTACTATATCATACTATTTCTCAGTTGGCTGCCCCAGCACAGCAATTGTCACCATTTCCGGCACACCTGCTCCGGTTTCAGGGGTTTTAAGTTTGTGCGCTGGCAGCACTACTTTGCTTAGCTCTGCTACATCTGGTGGTGTATGGACCAGCGATGACATTGCTGTTGCCGATATTAATGCCAGTACCGGCTTGGTTACAGGTATTAGTACAGGCATTACCACTATCAGTTACCAACTTGGGTGCGCGGCAAGTATAGCTACTGTTACTGTAAATCCGTCTATTAGCACCATTACAGGATCCCCGCTTGTATGTGTAGGTCAGACGAATGCTACCTTAACAAGCCCGGTATACGGTGGCACCTGGGGCAGCAGTAATGGCTCAATTGCAAACGTACATGCAGCATCTGGTTTGCTGACCGGTATCAGTGCAGGCACTGCACATATTACCTTTACAACATCACCAGGTTGTTTTACAACAATTACAGCTACTGTCAATCCATCTGTTGCAAGCATTTCTGGAACTACAACAATCTGCCGAGGCACTTCCTCTGCACTTACCAATACTACCATAGGAGGCACGTGGAGTTCAAGTAATATTTCCAATGTTACGATAGGTCTTTCAACTGGCATTATAACTGGCGTGAATGGCGGAACGGCGACAGTATCTTACATAATATCTACAGGCTGCTATAGAACCACAAATGTGGTAATCAATACGCTGCCTAATCCAATTAGCGGTGCGTCTACTGTTGTTGATGGAGCATCTGTTACACTTACTGCGAGCCCCGGAGCAGGTACATGGAGTAGTGCTGATGTTTCTATTGCGAGTGTAAATGCTGCAAGCGGTTCGGTTACGGGTGTTGATGTAGGTGTAACAACAATCACCTATCAGCTAAGCACTGGATGTTTCGTAACACGTGGCATAACTGTAGTGACGGCCAGACCTGAATTGGAAGGCATCACGGTTAGTGAAAGTGTCTTTACATTATATCCCAACCCTACATCAGGCATACTGAATATTAATGCCCCTATAGGTGGAGTCTTTAACGTATATACGTTGGATGGCAAAGTTGTGGCGCAATATCAGGTACAAGCATCTACCACTGCTGTCACACTTCCACTAAATCTTGCATCAGGTATTTATTTAGCCAGATTCATTGGGTTGGATGGTAGTACTGCGATTGTTCGTTTAGTGTATGAGCCATAATCAATGATCTAGGTAATATTTCTCATCAAAAGAGACTGTCTCCAAAATGATGTTTTGGAGACAGTCTCTTTTTAGTTCTTCTATATATTCTAAATATACAGATCTTAAATAGAAAACACAACCTCGCTTGCATTTTAAGTAATACTAAAATCTGAATAGCGGATGATTTGAGGAAAGTTATTCCCTACATCCAAATCGAGAGATAAACTTTCATAAAACAACTTAATCTCCAACTAAGAATCTAAAATGAAAATCTGAGTAATAAAAGAAGGCAACCAAATAAATGATTGCCTTCTTTAGTAGCATGTACGGGAATCGAACCCGTCATTCCTCCGTGAAAGGGAGGCGTCTTAACCGATTGACCAACACGCCATTTGTCAATTGGAGTGCAAATATACGGCAGGATTTATTAAGAGCAAATTTTCCGGCTACTTTTTTTTAGGATTTTATCATTGCTGATATAATACCTATAAATTCATCTGCCTTTAATGATGCTCCGCCAATCAATCCACCATCAACATCTGCACATGCAAAAAGTTCTGCTGCATTGGACGGCTTACAGCTACCCCCATACAAAATCGAAATATTTGCAGCAACATCTGCACCATACTGATCAGCAATCACACTACGAATGTGTGCATGCATATCCTGCGCCTGTGTAGATGTAGCAGTGCGACCAGTACCTATAGCCCATATTGGCTCGTAAGCAATCACAACATCAATTAATTGCTCCGCACTCAAATGAAACAGACCTTTTTTCAACTGTTGCTCTACATAAATATTTTGAGTATGCGCATCCCTGATTTCCAGAGGCTCACCACAGCAATAAATAACATTCATACTATTTGAAAGCACCTGATTTACTTTACGAGCCAGCAACTCGTTATCTTCTCCAAAATATTGCCTTCTCTCTGAATGTCCTATTATTACATAATCTACTTCAGTACTCCTGAGCATGCCTGCCGAAATCTCTCCGGTATATGCACCTGATGATTCATGATGACAATTCTGAGCGCCCAGATAAACATGATCTATAACTGCAAGCTGCGTAGCAGTCTGCAGCAGGTGTGTATACGGAGGCGCAATAACTACATTGCAATTATTACTCAGTGCTGGCATAGTATTATACAAATCATTTACTAACTCAGCACCTTCAGCTAGTTTAAGATTCATTTTCCAATTTGCGGCAACTATCTTTTTACGCATAGTATATGTATTATAATATTTTATATTTTTTTCGTAAAATTATCGAGTTAATTAATAAGGTAACAAAACTGGACAAAGGTAACTTTTTGCTGAAACAATGTTTACAAACACACCCGCCTGGTGTAACAGTGAATTTTCATGTAAATTCGTACTTAAATATAAAAGAATGCATTTCACTGTCAAAACAATTCTCAATCTCTTTACAATTATAACCCCATTTATGGGAATCTGTCAGGAAAGCAAACCAAAGTACGAAGGCAGATGTGGAAGAATAGTAGAATTAGCTGGCTTGTGCGAAGGCCATATGAAAGTAAGCAAACTAATCAATGGTTGCAGCACAAGAATACTTACTGCGAAAATAGTACTAATAACAGAAGACAGCCTGTTTAACTATACCAATAAAGAGCTAATAATATACCAACTCAAAGCACAAGATACGGTCCTACTAGGATGCTCAGGTTGTAAGAACGCAAGCAGCAAGAAGATTTGTTATGAATATAAAGTACTTGAAGAAACCTATAAATAAAGAAATCTTTATTTTTTAAGTAGACTATTTCTTACAGACTTTATTAAATTCAGCCTCAATAAGGCTACCTTTTAGCAACAAGGACCATTGCCTGTCTTCTTCGTTATACTCTACTTTTTCTATTACTTTACCACCTAGCTCGTTGTAGGTAACTTCCATAATTCTATATTTCTTAGCATGACAGCTATATTGAATTTTTCTTCTATAATAACCAAGTTTATCAAAATTCTTAGTGTCAGTTTCTTTGTCGGCATCCTTTTTAGCATTGTGCCTGAATTCAGGCAATTTACCTTCAACCGGCTTGACGCGATCAAAAACAGTAATACTCTGGGTAGTCCTGTTTGAAGTTACAGACATAATGTACAACTCCTCTACCCCATCTGCTGATGTTGCCAGGAAATAATTCTGTGCGTTCAAGGAAGAGACTGACAAAATAAATATAAATGACAATAAATATTTTTTCATACGTTCGTTTTTGTTGGTACAAACATACTAAAACAAAAAATTAGCTGCAAATCTGTTGCAATCAGTAATAGTATACCAATAACATTCAGGACGTTGTGTATATCAAAAAAGTACAGTAGGTTTGAACTTTACAAACAGACGGAAAAGTAACATTCAATTATTTTATTAATGAAAACCGAACTAAACGATTTCGAAAAGGAACTCTTAAACAGAATAATTCCTACACAAACATTTAGTGATTCAAAAGGGATACAAATTGCTATTCGCAATTTTATAGCTGATGAGAAAGAAAAGATAATGGAAGAAAAAGGCATCGATGAGCGTGCTTTCCGATCTTTACAGAGCCAAACCGTTAAAAACATTTTTCAGTATTTGATTGACTTTGAGTTTGTTGGCGAACGGGAAGGATCTGTATTTTTCCTAACAGAAAAAGGAAAAAATCTGCGCAAACAACGCTCATTGGAAGGGTATGAAGTTTGGCGAAAGGAAACACGTACAAAAAATAAAGAAATAATAAAGACCATAGAAACGAGAGGATATCTGGATCAGGATGAGATAGTACGAAACCGAAGAATGTTGATGTACAAACGCATAAAGAAGTTTATCGTATACCCGATTTTACTGATTATTTTGCTGGTATTACTTATTGCTGCAGCCCACCACTACAATCTCGATAAAAACATGCCATTTATCAAGAATCTATTTAATAAAGAAGAGCCCGCTGCCGAAAAGAAATCCAAAGGAAAACACATCAAAAAGAAAAAAGCAAAAAAATCAGTTGAAAATAATGAATAAAAATTATTCAGGAACGTGTAAATGAGGAAACTGACCCACAAATTACTTATATTAATTCGCCAATAATTCAAACACTCTTTTGCAGTCTTTGGCAAATTTTTGTAAGTTTACGCAAGTTTTTCCTGCGGATTTACAATCAAAAAATATATGACGACCAAAAAAACATTGCTGGCTTTATCTACGATAGCTGTTATTATAATTATATCCAGCAGCAGTTGTGCTAATAAACGCAGGTGGTATTCTACCTACAAAGACCCTAAGACAAAAGAGATAAAAACAGAACACTATAACGGATACAGGAAAAGGTGGTATAAACGTAACTGGAACAATGGCAGGATGTGGAAATAGTTTGTTTACCTGCTGAATTCTACTTAAGTCGCTCATCTAGAATGGCAATAAAAAATATAATATTTTTTATTTTATTTTCAATTCCACAATCTTCTATTGCTCAAATAATCAAAGAAATCTCTGATTCTGCTACTCACTTTACGACCTGGCAATCTCTGCAACGCTCGACTATATGTAATCCGCTCAATACTTTTTACAGGTTTCGATATGAAAATGGCGAATATAAACTGGAGTTGAAAATTTCAGTGGGTGATATGCAATTTGTAGTAGCAAAAAATACACAACTTGAAATAATAACCGAAACCGGCAGTGAAATTGCACTTTATAATGAGCAATATGAGCGAACCAGTAAGGGTTGTGGCTCAATAGCGTAAGACGCAGATATTCCCGGTGTTACAATTAGTTTCCCTGTAAGTAGAGATGGCATTCTACTATTGACCAATGACTATATTACCCATGTCAGACTATATCTTGCCAATGTGACCTTGGGAAGCAAGATCACCCTAATGGGATGTGAAAACTTTAAGGAAACACTGCAGGAATTTATACACGAAATGGAACACTGTAAATAGCTCGTCATTACGGAATTTCATACAAACTCATTCCCGATACAGAATCTCTTAAAACAGTTTTGAACGAAATAATTCCGTTAGCATCCTTCAAATTTTCGTAAAAAATATCATCAAAAGAAGGATTCTTTAGAATTCCGCTATTGCCGGGAGCATGCAGGTAATACTTGACGCCATACCTTTTTATATCCTTCACAAGTGCAATGGTATTCGCTGGTCGCTCACGCTCCATTTCGCCGGCAGATGAAGGTGGTTTTTGCTTGGTGACTACATAGAACCTGTTACCGGAAAAATAAGCGATTTTCGACAACAAACGTGGATGCAAATTAGACACAAAATCCTGACCTTTAAAACCAATACTGTTCAGTCGTTTTGCAAAAACATATTCATCCTTACCCAGCAAATACATATCTTTTAGCTTCAGTAATGGATAAACCATGAGGCTAAGTGAAAAAAGAATAATCGCATATTTCTTCTGCACGGCCGTTTTGAAATCACGCTGCTGAATGAACAAACCACCTACAACCATGCACAATGGCAACGCATACCAGAGATATCGCGACTCCAGATGTACCATAATGTAGCCCGACGGCAATAGCAGCACCGACAAATAAACCACTTTCTCTTCCAGAGATAGTGCTGCAAATTTTTTCAGATTGACTATTCTAATCAAAATAAGTAAAACTATAAAGGGAAACAACAAAGAAAACTGCAGAATACATAGTGCCAGAGTAATACAATTCAATCCAAGACGCAGCACCTGCAGACCGGAGAGACGCCAGGAATCCCAAAAATGCGATATATGACCATTAGACACATACGGATCTTCCCAATAATAAGGACTATTGTGGTAAACAGGCGGCAACAGAATATCTATACCCTCCTTCCACTCAGGGTGCCCTACCAGATACCATGACATATTGAGCGAACCGGCAGTGGATGTCGTCCAAATACCGTACTTGCTATGCAGCGCATACATCCATGGGAAAGCAAAAGCCAAAATCACAAAAACAGAAACAGCCATCACCTTTATCCACTGCCGTACGTTCTTGCCAGATAAAAACCAGGTGCATACTGCTGTATTGAGTACAAAGAAAGGTAACGAATAAGCCTTGGCATAGTAGGCAAGACCACCTATCGCCCCTATGCCCAACCACAAAACGGGTTTGTACACAAATCCCTCTATAAGCATAATGCGCAGGATACAAAGTAGAAAAAAACACTGCCACAAATCATCGAACGACTGCCAGAATACGGCAAAGCAAAGAAAAACTACTAATGACAGATTAAACATCCGGCGCAGAAATACAGATAATCCAAAACGGATAAAAAAAGAATTGGAAATGAACAAAAAACCGGTAGCCCCCGCGGTATTGACAATCACAGATGCAGGTATAGGCTGCAGACCAGCCCTGATAAGTAAAGCAGTAAGCCAACATGCCCAGGGACTCCACAAACCGTTTATTGCCCTATGAAAATCTCCGACAGCATACCTTGCCGATATAGTAAGGTAGGAAGTACCATCAGGATCTATACTGTACTGATAATGCGGATATATGAAATATAGCACTACCCACATGAGCAAAGCAGACAAGAGGAAAGGATAGTAATTTGCAGTGCTTTGTTTCATTTGTCTCAAAAATAATCAAATACTGCCAACCCGTAACATTCGCTGGTTTCCGTGTATGTCTTTTCTTAGTTCCGCATTTCTATAACCGTGCTGCTCGAACAGTTCGAGCGTAGCCGTAGCATGATTCGAATCCAGTTCGCAATATAGGTGCCCTCCCTGCTTCAGATGGCTTTTACCGAAAACTGCCAGTGCCCTGTAAAAGACGAGCGCATCATCATCCGGCACAAACAATGCCAATGACGGCTCATATTTTCTTACATTGATATGCAGGTTTTGTTCCTCCGAAACAGGAATATAGGGCGGATTAGAAACAATTACGTCATATACACTAAAGTCAACGTGACGTTCTTGGTCCAAAAAATCGGCACAAACAAAATTTATAGAAACGCCAATTTTTTCTGCATTTTTCCGGGCAACTGCCAATGCCTTGCTACTAATATCGCATGAGGCTATATCTGCGGCTGGCAAGAACCTTTTTAATGAAACCGGTATGCATCCGCTACCGGCACCAACATCCAGTATATTTATATCGTCATGCAATAGCTCATAATCACCCACTATCCATTGCACTAGTTCTTCTGTCTCCGGTCGGGGTATCAGCACGTTTTCATCAACTGTAAATGGCAGTCCCATAAACCACGCCTCACCTGTGACATATTGCATAGGCATTCCATTAACCAATGATGCCAATGACTTTTCGTACTGATGTAGTGCTACACCCTCCAATATTTTTTCCTTTTGCAAAATTCGATCGGTCCTGCTTAATCCGGTTATATGCCCCATTACTTCGTGAGCCATAGCTGCGGCTTCACGCTCATCGTACAGAGGAAGTAGAGAACCACGCAGGTGATAAAAGGCAGTAGACAAAGTGTACATGCCATAAAGATACGCTGTAAGAAGCTACTGTTATAATCGTTATTTAATACCAAAACCTCAAGTAAATACTGCAAATAGCCACTACTTACGTAAGTTTGCACACTTTTTAGCAATAATGCAATTTTATCATGGAATGGTTTTTTAATCCTGAAATCTGGATTTCACTAATCACACTTACAGTTCTGGAAATTGTACTGGGTATAGACAACATAGTATTTATATCCATACTCACCGGAAAACTTCCCGCTCATCAGCAAGACAAAGCCCGTAAAACGGGATTGGCATTGGCTATGATTACCCGGGTATTGTTGTTATTATCTATCAGTTGGATAATGAAACTAAAAGGAAGCTTGTTCAACCCAGGCCTTTGGGTAGGAATAGAAAGCACTCACCTGCTCGAAAAATTAGACATTTCCGGAAGAGACCTCATTCTTATAATCGGTGGTCTATTCCTTATCTATAAAAGCACCGCCGAGATACACGAAAAACTGGAAGGAGAGGAAGAGCATACCATTAAAAAGAAGGTACATTCATTCGCCAATGTTATCTTTCAGATACTGATTCTCGATATTGTTTTCTCGCTCGACTCTGTGATCACAGCAGTAGGAATGGCAAGTCACGTAGAAGTAATGATTGCCGCAGTTGTGATAGCGGTAGGGATAATGTTTTTCGCGTCCGGAGCGGTCAGCAATTTTGTACACAAACACCCTACCGTAAAGATGCTGGCTCTCTCATTCCTGCTGTTGATTGGTGTTTCGCTTATTGCTGAAGGTTTTGAAAATGGCATACCAAAGGGATATATATACTTTGCTATGGCATTTTCAATTTTGGTAGAAATGCTGAATCTGCGTGCAAAGAAAAACTCAGGCCCTATCAAAAAATAGTGATACAACCAGGACAATACCCAAGGAGCAAGTAATATTATATCAGAAAAATAAAGTGTTTATTTCATGTACTTTTCAGGGCGTGCAACAAACGCTGTTTTACAATTCTCGCTGCAAAAACGGATCGTATCGTTCATGTAAACTGTCGACTCCGTCCAGCTTACATCATAAGTCATTTCGCATACAGGATCCATTTTACCAGCCTTCACCAGAGCGACATCAAGCTTTGGTGTTTCAGTGGTCTTAGCATGTTCTGCATTAGCATGTTCTATAGTTTCAGGCTCTGCACTACCACAAGAAGCGAAAACAGACATTAAAGCTACTATAGATAAATATTTACGCATATTTCAGTTTTGAAATGACAAATTATACACCTTTTGCAGGTATTTTTCTTTGTAAAATTAGGCCTACCTGAGTAGAAAACAAGAATTTTATTCTTTGGGTGCCTGAACGTAAATTTTTACCTTTGGATATGGAAGAATATATCTCTTTTGAACAGATTCCTTTTGGCAGCGACAACTTCGCCGATAATCCCGAACCACGATGCCCCTGTGTGCTGCTTTTGGATACATCAGGCTCCATGGGAGGAATGCCTATTATGCAGCTAAATGAGGGGGTGCGCACGTTCAAACAAGAGCTGCAGCAAGATCCCCTTGCCACTAAAAGAGTAGAGGTAGCACTCGTGACCTTTGGTCCGGTATCTATAGAATCAGACTTTCATACTGTGCCTGACTTCCACCCACGTGAATTGGAAACTACCGGCGACACACCTATGGGTGAAGCAATACTGACAGGTATAGATATGATAATCAGGCGCAAAAAAGAATACAAAGAAAATGGTATAGCCTATTACAAACCATGGATAATACTGATTACCGATGGCTCCCCAACAGACGACTGGGCAAAAGCTGCTGCAGGCGTGCATGCAGGAGAGTCTGCTAAATCTTTTGCTTTTTTTGCTATAGGTGTTGAAAGCGCCAATATGGAAATTCTCAAGCAAATATCTGTGCGCGCTCCGCTAAAACTAAAAGGACTAATGTTCCGGGAGTTTTTTATGTGGTTGTCTGCATCTATGAAAATGGTGTCATCCAAGAACCCTGGCAGTAACATCAATCTATTACCTCCCAGCGGCTGGTCTGAACTATGACATGGAAAGCAATAGGTAAGAGTGTTACAGGCTTTTCGCATGTTAGCGTTGGCAAGGGCTGTGAAGATGCTATCTGCTACCGCACGCTAACTGACCATAATGGAGACGAGGTACTGGCATGTGCGTTAAGTGATGGTGCAGGCAGTGCCCGTTATGCGGCACTTGCATCGGCATATACGGTAGAGAAAGTAATAGATTTTGCTGTACAATTGCTGAAACACAAAGACGAAGTAACGGAGGGACATATTTACGCCCTGGCTGAAGATATATTCTACGGACTGGAACAGGAGGCAATAAGCAACAATGTACCACTCAATGATTATTCATGTACGCTGCTCGGCTGCATTATAACCCTAAACAAGGCTGCTTTTTTTCAGATAGGCGATGGAGCTATAATCCGTAACGACGATAGCGGATACTACAATACCCTATGGTGGCCGCAAAACGGCGAATATCAGAACAGTACAACCTTTCTTGTAGACGATAGTACATTTGCCAACTTGCAGATAGCAATTATAGACCAAAGTGTAACTGAGGTAGCACTTTTCACAGATGGGCTGCAACTTCTAACCCTCAATATGGATAGCCTTACTGTACATCAGCCATTTTTCTCCGGCCTCTTTCACCACCTTCGCACGGCTAATGACAGCGAAAAGATAAATATACTGAACAAAAAGCTGGCTGAATATCTGGACAGCAACGCAATCAATGAACGTACAGATGATGACAAAACTCTGTTCCTAGCATCCAGATTAACAATATGATATTCTTCGGCACCCATAACGAAAGATATGAAACCGGGCAAGAGCTCGGCAAAGGCGGCGAAGGCAGCGTATATGAGCTGAATAACCATAAAGAACTTGTGCTGAAAAAATACAACGAGCCATTATCTGCCGAAAAAATACAAAAAATTGAATTGATGGTAGCCATGCGCAGCCCTGACATTGAGACATATGCTGCGTGGCCAATAGACCTGGCATTAGACAATACAGGTGCAGTATGCGGCTTTGTAATGAAGAAACTGACCGGATATGTGCCGCTGCACCATGTATTCAGTCCTATGGACCGCAAAAAGATGTTTCCCGACAAGGGCTATAACTTTCTGGTACATGTAGGACGCAATATAGCCACCGCATTTTACAAGCTACACGAAGCAGGGCTGGTGGTGGGAGATGTTAATGAGGGCAATTTACTTATCAGCTCCTCAGGTATTGCTAACTTTATAGATTGCGACTCCTTTCAAGTTAAAAATAATGATAGTTATTATTTTTGCGAAGTCGGCGTACCCCGCTACACACCTCCTGAACTACTAAAAAAAAGCACCTTTGAGAAAGTAGTACGGACAACTAATACTGATAATTTCTCATTAGCAGTATTGCTCTTCCAGTTACTTTTCCTTGGTCGGCATCCGTTTGCCGGCAAGCACAAAGGAGCAGCAGATATAGACGAAGAAACAGCAATCAGACAGCAACAATTTGCCTACTCTGTAGTAAACCAAAAGAAAAAGCTGACTCCCCCACCCGACAGCTTGCCCATAAACAACCTACCTCTGGATATTGTGACCTGTTTTCATCGTGCTTTTGAGCAGGAAGAAAGACCACAACCTACCGAGTGGATAAAAATGCTTGATGCCCTACTGGCTGAGATGTCTACCTGCTCTGTATCGAAACTACACACATATCCAGCCATGCTTGCAGAATGTCCATGGTGTATGTTTCGCAAGGAAAAAGGCATCATGTACTTTCTGGATGACAGCTACTTTCAAGCAAATACTGCGCTGGGAAATATTGAGCAGTTTGTAAGCGGATTCAATGTACAACGCCCTGAAGTGAAAAAGTGGAGCTATAGCAAAGCATTACCTATATTAAAACCTACACCACTCTCCAACCCTGTAAAACGGGCATATCAGCTGCGTAAGTGGATAAGCATCGGCACATTTGTTGCAGCTATTTCTGCAGCTTACTTTCATGTTTCAATTACGGTCTATTTACTGCTCACTGCAGCATACATATATATGCGCTCACCGTGGGCAAAAATGATAAATAAAGAAAAAGCGGAGAAAGCAGACAGACACATTGCACTAAGCATAAAAATGAATACAATGATACGGGATTATGAAAACCCTCCTGACATTGTTATATACAACAAAAGCATAGACACATTGCAGCGGCTGGTCAGCAACTTCAAGCTGTTGCCGCACGAACTGGAACAAAGAAGAAAAAAAGCAGAAGAAATATTGTACAATGAGCAGCTTGATGACTACCTATGGCAGTTTGGGCTCGATGACCACTCCATACCATCAGTAGGGCCTGCAAAAAAAAGTGCGCTATATAACAATGGGATCAGGAATGCAGCACAAATTACACTGCTATCTACCACCAAAGTACCGGGAATAGGTCCTGCTAACGAACAGATATTGCTGGCATGGCGCAGGCAAATGTCTTTAGGTTTTGTGTACATACCCGACAACAATAAGTTGAATAGTGCACTGATGAAAGTGAATAGTGAGATAGCACAAATAAGACAACAACTGGAACACAACATCCGTAAAGAGTATCAATCGCTTAACTTCCTGAAACTAAATATAAATAACCGGTTGACAATGCTGGAAAAGCAGATAGAATTGATGTACCTGCAAGTGAAACAGGCAGAGCTGGACAGTTATTCTTTTAAGAAAATGGCTGCTTAAAATTGATAATGTTGACATTACATAGCAGCCAAAATGAGTTTCCTATTATATTTACACTCATTAAAACACAACAATGAAAAAAACAATACTTGTAACTGGTGCTACCTCAGGTTTTGGAAAGGCGATAGCTGAACGATTTGCTAAAGAAGGATTTGACTTGTGCATCACCGGTCGCAGGGCAGAAAGGCTATCAGCTATGAAGGAGCAACTGGAGCAGCAATATGGAGGCAAGGTAATAACACTCAACTTTGATGTGCGCAACAGTGAGCAGGTAGCAGCTGCAATGAATGAACTGAAACAACAAGTAAACAGCATTGACATACTGGTAAACAATGCAGGGCTGGCATCCGGCCTATCTACTATAGATGAAGGCAACCTTGATGACTGGGAAATAATGATAGATACCAACCTGAAAGGACTGCTCTACATGACCCGACAGGTAGCACCCATGATGCGGGAGCAGACCAGCGGGCACATCATCAACATAGGCTCTACAGCCGGCAAAACCGTTTATAAAAACGGCAATGTGTATTGCGCCACCAAGTTTGCAGTAGATGCACTTACACAGGCTACCCGCATCGATATGCTGCCTTATGGCATAAAGGTAACAGCAATCAATCCAGGAATGGCAGAAACTGAATTCTCACTGGTTCGCTTCAAAGGTGATCAAGAACGCGCTGCTGGTATGTATGCGGGTGTACGTGCACTACAGGCAACAGATATAGCCGATATTGTTTGGTTTTGTGCATCTCAGCCACCACATGTATGTATCAATGACCTTACCGTTACATGCCTCACTCAGGCTAACAGCTACTATAACATCAAAGAATCAGAGCGAATAGTTAAATAATGACACACCAGTGCAGTTGGCGTTTTTTTGTAAATGATGTAATCAGCAACTCAATCTGCCATAAACTCATAACCTTGCCCTACGGCAGCGGAAAAGAGTTTGTCACGCAATTTTATGAAATACTCCGTTGACAGATCCGGGCAACAGGAAGTATTGTACCCTAACTTGTGGCTATAATAAAAATGATAAAAGGCGTCATCTGTAAATGAAATAGTACTCTTAGGTATTTTACGAAGACCATTCAGTACTGCATTGCCAGTACCATTTACATCGCTGCCATACAATAGCCATGAAACATTATCGCTGTTGAACCGGAAAAAATAAGCTAGTCATGTATCAATATGATGTAGTATATTGAGGTGTAAAATAATATTATTAATTCACAGTAATGAGCAATTACACAACACGGCTTATCAGAAAAGATGACAATTCAGCAATAGCAGCCATCATCCGTTCTGTACTTACTGAGTTTGATGCTAATAAGCCGGGCACTGTATACTATGACCCTACCACAGACGACCTTTATAATTTATTCTCGGCACCCAATGCCGAATACCACCTATTGGAAACCGACGGCAAAATTGCAGGAGGGTCTGGTATATACCCTACCAGGGGGCTACCTGCCGGATGTTGTGAACTGGTAAAACTGTACTTGCTACCCGAAGCCAGAGGCAAGGGATACGGCAAGTTGCTGATACATGAATGTTTTGAAATTGCCAGAAAATTCGGCTACAAACAAGTATACCTCGAAACCATGCCTGAGCTAAAAATGGCTGTAGGACTATATGAAAATTGTGGTTTCAAATATCTGGATAAGCCACTGGGGAATTCTGGCCATTTCGGATGCGACCTATGGATGAGGAAAGAACTGTAAGTGTATGGAATTGGGGATTAGTAACTAGGAATTAGGGATAAAAAAATAGAAAATTGCAATATTCACTCGACATACTAGTTTGGAATTTGGAATTTTATTCTGGAATTTCAAAAAACATCCTATTTGTATCTGGGGTGATATTTCTCCAATGTTTGTCTGAGATAAGTACGGTCGAGGTGTGTGTAAATCTCTGTGGTAGTGATACTCTTGTGCCCCATCATTTCCTGAACAGCCCGCAAGTCTGCACCACCTTCTACCAGGTGTGTAGCAAAAGAATGTCGAAGCGTGTGTGGGTGAATATTCTGTTTTAGTCCCGATTGCAGCGCCAGTTCTTTTAGCATCAGGAATACCATAATCCGGGACAACCCTTTCCCCAACCTGCTGATAAAAAGAAAATCTTCATATCCTATTTTCAAGTTGCTGATATGCGACCGTACATGGTCTTTATATAGCTGAATCTGTTTAATGGCAGCATCTCCTATAGGTACTAATCGTTCTTTATCGCCTTTACCTATTACTCTTATATATCCCAGCTCCAGATGCAAACCAGACAGCCGCAGACCAATAAGCTCACTCACCCGCAACCCGCAACTATACATTACCTCCAACATAGCCCTGTTACGCTGACCATCGGGCTTACTGTGGTCTATTGCTGCAAATAACAAGTCTATTTCCGCAATACTGAGCACATGTGGCAAAGATCGTTTTAACTTGGGTGCGTCAAGTAGTTCTGTAGGGTCTGTTTTTATCACATCTTCCAGTAGCAGATAATTGTAAAACGACTTGATACCGCTCAACACCCTGGCCTGTGTCGTTTCGGCAAGCTCCAGATCATTTATTGCTTGCAGCAGTGATTGTAAATGGTTTAGCTTTACCTGCTCTACAGCCAGCCCCGGAAACTCAGCAGCTACATGATTGCGAAGTAGCATAATATCATGCAGATATGCTGAAACAGTATTGTCTGACATAGACCGTTCCAACTGCAAATAAGACTTAAAACCTTTTATATACGCCTCCCACATGTTTTCATGCCAAAACTAACAAACAATTCCGGTGTAGTTGCTAATGCTTATCGTCAATTCAACTGATAGTTGTTATACTTCTTGTTTTAGTTCTTATTCACCTTTGTTCCATTGCGGTAAATTATAAATAACTTTGAAATAGCATTATGAAAGACATCTCAAACAGGGCAGATATTGAACTGCTTATCAATACATTTTACGACAGCGTAAAAACTGATGAAACTATCGGTCATATATTCAATACTATCATTGGCAGCGACTGGAGCCATCATCTGCCTATCATGTACAATTTCTGGGACATGGTTCTTTTCAGCAATCCGGGCTATGCTGGTAACCCGGTAAAAAAACATGTAGAAGCGGACAAAAGAACACATTTCAGCAAAGAGCACTTTGACCACTGGCTGGTACTATGGTACAAAACCATTGACCAGCTATTTGCCGGCGAAATAGCCGACATGGCAAAGAACAAGGCTGCGCTCATGGCCAACCTCATAAATATGAAAATAGAAATGAGCAGAACTGGATTTGAAACCTTAAACTAATACCATGACCATCTCAGGACAACTCATTGATCTTTTTAGCAAGCGTACATATCCGGCAGAGATAACTGTTACAGACGGTATTATTACTGCGATTACTGAAGCAGCAAGCGCACCAGCAGTATACATACTACCAGGCTTCGTAGATGCACATATACATATAGAAAGCTCCATGCTTGCACCTACAGCTTTTGCACAAATGGCTGTAGTACATGGTACTGTAGCCACCGTATCTGACCCGCACGAGATAGCCAATGTGTGCGGCAGAGAGGGTGTGCAATACATGATAGACAATAGTAAGCAAACACCTTTTAAGTTTTTCTTTGGAGCACCATCCTGCGTACCTGCTACAGGGTTTGAAACAGCAGGCGCAACGCTCGATGCCGATGCTGTAGCAAAGCTGCTTAATAGTCCGAATATTTGGTACCTTTCTGAGATGATGAATTATCCCGGTGTATTGCACAATGACCCGGAAGTAATGGCCAAGATTTCGGCCGCAAAACAAGCTGGTAAACCTATAGATGGTCATGCTCCGGGATTGCGGGGCAGTGCTGCAGCTATGTATGCCGCAGCAGGTATTACTACCGACCATGAATGTTTCACACTGGCTGAGGCACTTGACAAAGTAAATGCTGGCATGCATATCCTGATACGCGAAGGTAGTGCTGCTAAAAACTTTGAAGCACTGGCTGCCCTGCTGCAGCTGCACCCTGAAAAAGTGATGTTTTGCAGCGATGACAAGCACCCCGATGAACTGCTGCTACACCATATTAATAAGCACGTTAAACGTGCATTGCTTAAGGGTTACGATCTTTACGATGTGCTCCGTGCTGCTTGTATAAACCCGGTGCAGCATTACAAACTGCCTGTAGGTATGCTCCGCAAAGGCGATGCTGCTGACTTCATAGTTATCGACAACCTCTCCGATTTCAACATACTGCAAACATGGGTAGACGGACAATTGGTAGCTGAAAATGGCAAAAGCCAATTAGCATCAATCGCTCCTTCTATTATCAACAACTTCTCTACCAATAGAAAAGCAGAAACCGACTTCGGTATACCTGCACTTTCATCATCATGCAACATCAGGGTTATAGAGGCGATAGAAGGTCAGCTAATTACCAATGAACTGCATTTGCCCGCTACAATAAAGAACGGCTGCATAGTAAGCAATACAGACAATGATGTGTTAAAGATGGCAGTGATAAACCGCTACTCCCGCGATGCTCCTGTGGCGCTGGCTTTTGTAAAAAACTTCGGGCTAAAACACGGTGCGCTGGCATCTACAGTAGCTCACGACTGCCACAATATAATAGCAATAGGAGTTGACGATGTCTCGCTCTGTGCAGCAGTAAATGCGCTGATAGATTGCCGCGGTGGCATATCTGTAGCCCGCTCCGGCAGTGATGTAGACTGCATGCCTCTTCCTATAGCTGGTCTTATGTCGCAACTGGATGGGCATACAGTAGCAATGGACTATACCCGCTTAGACCGAATGGCAAAAGAACTGGGCACGCCAATGCAGGCTCCGTTTATGACACTTTCATTTATGGCATTGCTGGTAATACCATCACTGAAACTGAGTGACAAAGGTTTATTTGATGGAAATGATTTTGCTTTTACTCCGCTGACTTTAACCTGACTGCATTCAGGTATTTTAATCTCACTGAAAGAGATTCACCAAAGAACCAAAATTATTGATCAGAGCTGGTTCTTCACAGCTACAAAGTTTAACCCGAAAAAGAAATACTCCCGCTTGAAACCAGGACTGGACTGTATCTGCTCCTCCTGGTTTAAAAGCTGTTCCGGTTCTGTAAACCTGTAACTCACCGGAAGATAATACCGTACATACTGCACACTATCATCCTTTATTACAAAACCATTATTTCCAAATAGTTCCTGCCAACTCGCCAGACTGCGTATATTTTCATTTCCTATGAGTATATCCTTTTTAAGCTTTTCATCCCAAATAGTAATAATCCGCTTATTGCCTCTGTACTTGTATAATTTTAATCGTTGAATAACATTGTTGCCATTTTCTTCTATCGATAACACCTTACCACCGGGTTTTAAGCTATCATTAAAAATCTTAAGGGCATCATTTATTGGTTCCAGATGATGAAGTGTATCCTGCACTATTATCCAGTCATAACTGGCAGGTGCAGGTTTGTTATCAAACAGATTCTCGTAAGTGCAGGTAAAAAGCGATGTATCGCCATACTTACTCCAGTACTCTTTTCGCTTCTGAATAGTGTCGTAATAAAACTCAAGTGTGGTGCCATGCGTGGCTATACCATTCATTGCCAGATAAATACAGGTAGTGCCATAACCGCACCCACAATCCCAAATTGCAGATTTCAATTCATAGACCCTACCCGAAACTAAATACTTATGAATGTACCTCAATCGCTGCAGGAAATAATTTCTCCTAAAATGTAAAGAAGACTGCTTTCCCAAAAACTTGTAATAAGGCTGCATTTCGGTATGCACTTCCAATTCTTTAAGCAGCAGTTCAAAGAACTGTTCAGGATTCATCATGAATAAATCAGTTGTATTATATCTTAATCAAAAAACGAGCAAAAGTAACAAGTATCTGCTATAATCTTATAATCATCTCTGTTATTGTCGGTTATGCTTTTTGAGGACATTCCGGTTATCAGTCATTAATCTATTTCATTTGACCTCGTTATCAGCCGGACAAGTTGATCGAAGGCGAGACAGGGAATATTTGCTCATGTACTCTGCTATATCTTTTTCTGCACTATCGACGCTGGCAGCCAATGCTTTGATAATCCTTTGCTTTTCAGCATCCGTTTTGTTTTGGCTTAATTTTCCTGCTGCCGTTATTTTATGAATAGTTAATTCAAATGGAACAATACCATTGTAGAGCGCTGTTTTATATTGTTCATCAAGACTCTTCCATTGCTCCATATAGCTAGGTTCGCTCTGTAGCATCATCTGCTCGAGTATCTCAAATCCCTTCGCTGTGTTATGTATCAAGCTGCAACTGCCGTATACGTGTACTGCCATATAATTCCAAGTAGGCACATTTTGAAGTTTATTGTAGTGCGAAGGAGAAATATAAGCATGTGGCTGACTAAAAATTACCAGCACTTCCTGCTCTTCAATGCCCTTCCATTGTTCATTGGCTTTAGCAAAGTGAGCGGTAAGTATCACTTTACCCTCGCGCTCCAATACATGAAACGGCAAATGTGTAGCTTGGGGTACACCTGCTTTCTGCGACACAATCACACCGAAATTATATCGGCTGATAAATGCAATCATCTCAGCTTTATCTGTAATCTCAAATTCCTTAGGAATAAACACAACACTAATTGTTTAGCATCGAAGATAACTACAATTTTAATTCTTGCATGACCTCTAATCGAATTGCATTATTATTTTAGACCTAAAACACCTTATCAACACATCCTTATGTTATATATTTTTTGACTGTAAAAAAGGGCACCCCAGTTACAGGGCACCCCTAATCTCACAACTTCATAATGATAGGTAAGGGGCTGAATACACCTTCTATCTTCTCTTCATTCGGAAATCGTGCAAGCCTGTGATAGGCTCACACCAATGACCTGCACCTTCCCAATCTTGATGGATGCCAAAAAACGCTTCGTTAACTCTCTTATTTTCTATTGCCCCTGCCGACTGAAACATAAACTTTCCATCGGAGCTTTCCTGCCAGTACGCTACTGCACTACTCCCCTCCGGAAAGATGACTTTGGCACTTCCATCGGTATTAAAAATGACATTGAAGACAGCTCTGTCGCCAAAAATTATTTCCCATGTTGTGTTGCCTAGTGTTTCCATAAAATTGTTCGTTTCTATTTTCCACAAAGCAACAACAACCTAAAATCGCGAAACAGCGTAAAAAGACCTGTTTTTAAAAACAGGTCTTTTTACGGGGTAAAACCAGGTATAAAGACCTATCAGGAGTTATAAAAAGTGCTAAAGATTTAGAAAATCTGTGTTAAAATGATATCTTATTATAGAAATTGTTATTTACAGCGAACACTACAAGGCCCGCAGTGTTCTTACAGCCTGCCTTTGCCAACAGGTTATTTCTATGACCATCTACCGTTCGCTGGCTAATACTGAGTGTTTCAGCAATTTCAGCATTAGTGTATTCAGAACATATCAGCCGCAATACCTCTATTTCGCGCTCGGTTAGTGCTATGGTAATGTTGGCAAAAGAGCGTGCTTCATTTCCTTTAAACTTATTTGCATGGTGCAATGCCTGCAAGGTGCTTTGATTAAAATAGAATCCAGTTTTGTACGCAGTGCGTATGGCAAGTATTACCTCGTCTATTTCACAGTTTTTCACCAGGTAGCCAGCTACTCCAGCCTCTACCATCTTTATGATAAAGCGCTCCTGATTGTATATAGTAAGTATAATAACCTTGATAGAGGGGTAATGTTTTTGCAGCAGTTCCAGCAGCTCAAAACCATTCATTTCGGGCATATTCATATCCAACAGTGCCACATCGGGCAAAGCCGGTGCAGCTTTGAGCAACTCCAGAAACTGATGACCACCCTCTGCTATTTGCATCACGTTTATTCCTTCAGTTTCTTTAAGCAAAGCATGAAGCCCATTTCGGAATAGCTGCTGGTCTTCTACAAGCGCTATCGAAATATTATCCATTGTGCGTTTTTTTATCAAGCATCTCTGCCCGCAATTTAATGATAAAAATGTATCCCCTACCAGGCGCAGTAGTAATATCATAGTCTGCTTGTAGCATATTCAATCTGCTCTCTATGTTATACGTACCTATGCCAGCTATAGATTGATTGTGTGTATCCATGCCTATGCCATCATCGGTATACTTCACAGTTATCTGACCTTCTTTTTGGTTTACAGAGATTGTTACAACTTTTGCCGAGGCATGTTTTATGGTATTGGTAAGTAACTCCTGTAGTACCC
The DNA here is from genome assembly GCA_021740995.1 of Taibaiella sp. GTDB lineage: Bacteria > Bacteroidota > Bacteroidia > Chitinophagales > Chitinophagaceae > Nemorincola. The sequence goes on along the minus strand of JAIOYR010000041.1, from coordinate 8,749 downwards.
TAAAAAGTGATAAGGCATCGTCAAACAACAATTTTTTCAGAATGCACTCCGAATTATCGGTAACTGAAATAGTGAGACCGGTTAAGTGGCTCATTTTGTCGCAATACTCTTCAAGTGCTTCATGAAAGCCCCACAACTCCAGTCCGGCAGGCGACAGGCTGTGCGATATGTTTCGTACGTCTTGTATGATGCTATCAATACCTGCCTTTGATTCTTCCGCTATTTCTTTTAATGATGTTGCGTCAGTTCCAGCTTGAGTAATACGGGAAACCAAAAAACGAAGACTGGACAAAGAACTGCCCACATGGTCGTGCAGCTCCTTGCTGATACGGATTCTTTCGGTTTCCTGCGATTGTATTACTGAACTGATCAAATTCGTTTTATGTTCCAGCGCTGCTTTCTGAATTTCCGCCTGTTGTTGAATAAATCTCTTTTGGTAACGGATATAAAAAAAAACAACCGACAATGCCAGCAAAAGCCCGCCTGTGGTGCCTATGAACACCAGGAAATAGATACTCTCGCCTACTTTTTGTACTTCCATAGAGCTACAGCAAATAACAGATACATGACCAAAAGGAATGTAGCGTGTGTACTCCAAATCAATCTTTCTAGTGGCCTGTCAGGAACAATGATGCTTGGAATAAAAAACAAAACAAATGAACCGGCAAAATAAAGAAGCAATCCGGAATTAATGTAAATTAAATATTTTTCGCCTTCATCAAACTGCATTTTATCCAGTTTTTTTTTAAAATAAGCTAGCGTTAAAGAAATTATAACAAGCGCTTCAATCGACTTGGTATTCGTATTGTATGTATAAATACCTTGTAAAAAAAGTGCATTGACAATACAGAATATCAAAAATGCAGGTATGAGCATTTTCAAGACTCTACCTGACATCTCCTCGCGTAGCAATAGTTGATAAAAAGTAATCAATAAGGTAAATTCAATGGGCGTATAAATATGCATTACAGGCATATTATTTATCCCATTAAAGCCCAAACTATTGCAAACCAGGTTTGCAAATGCAGCCAGAAATATGTACCAACAAATTACTTTTAGCTCTTTATTGAGCTTTTTATATTTTATAATAGCTGCAAGTAATGGGAAAATTATACCCGATGGAGCAACTATTGCCACATATAGGTAGGAAGCTTCCTTTTGTAAAAACATCCTAATTTGGTGTTGTTTTATTGAAAGCCATTAAGTTCATTAGGTTCGCCACACATTGTAGGGCATGGCAAGGTAGTATCATAAACTGTGCTTTCACCATTTGGCCCCTCCAATATATCGTTCCCCTCAGCATCAACTGCTACTATATACAGATGTAGTCCTCTAATATCGGCTTGCGGCAAAATCTGCGGCAATGCGAAGTATACTCTGGCTCCGTTTACAGCATTTGTCATCACGTCATTAAGATCATCTAGAGGGATGAAGTAACCCTTTATCAACTCATTGGGATCAGCAAGCTCCTGTGTCATATAATCTCTCCAATTGCTTGTTTGGACTGCTGCTAAATTGACCGGCACTGAATTCTTAAGGGGCTTTTGATTTGTGTTACTCATAGAGCTACAGATTTAGGTTTTAAAAAAAGCAAGGGAGATATGGTACGGAATAACTGTCGCTAAAATTAAGCAAATTCTATTACCACCATTGTAAAGCTGCATATTTATTTCCCAAACGCCACACAGAAACGCCAAACTCAACGCACCTATATTTTTGAAGCTAGTTTGCAAAGGTTTTAGTAAGGTTAATTCTCCAAAATAAAATGTCAACAGCCTATGGCAACAATCATTTTACCGAGAAAAGACAATCGTTCACCGAAAACTGTGTTTCCTGCATGTATAGTGGTGTAACTTTGCACTTCGTAAAAAACTAAATGGCCCGTAATAGAGATAATAAAAATGATGACCTGCCTAAGGTAAAGATTTCGAAAGAATCGCTGAAGGAGGCTATGATGATATTTAAATACATACAACCATATCGAGCAAAGTTTATTGTTGGCTTGGTATTCATTTCCCTATCTGCAGGCACCACAATGATGTTCCCCCTATTGTTGCAGAAGCTTATTGATAGCGCTCACAACTCCGATGCGGTTGTCAATGGTACTGCTACACCATCGCTCCTGACTAATGTTCTAGGAAAGTTACATCTTAATGACGTAGGTGTTTCGTTAGCACCCTCTACTATAGCGCAGGTTCTGATAGGGCTACTGGCATTGCAGATGATATTCTCTTTTATGCGCATTTACCTTTTCACATTTGTAGGTGAACATGCTGTGGCCGATATGCGGGAGGACATCTATAAACGGATAATAATGATGCCGATGAACTTCTTTGCACAGCGCAGGGTGGGTGAACTTTCGAGTAGATTAACTACGGACGTGAGCCAGATACAGGATGCTGTAACAGGAGTGCTTGCGGAAATGTTGCGGGGAATTTTGACGCTTATATTTGGTATAGCAGCCATCTTGTGGATAAGCCCTAAAATGACAGCGGTAATGCTTGCTGTAGTGCCGGTAGTAGTAGTTGTAGCACTGGTATTTGGCAGGTTCATTCGAAAGATGTCTCGCAAGGCACAAGACCAGCTGGCAGAGTCAAATACAGTAGTGCAGGAAACACTACAGGGTATTGGCAATGTAAAAGCTTTTTCCAATGAATGGTATGAAATTGGCAGATACCACAAAAACATTAAAGATGTAGTGAGCCTGGCTATAAAGAACGGTCGTTACCGCGGCCTATTTGTTTCATTTATGCTGTTTAGTGTATTTGGGGCTATTGTGTTGGTTGTGTGGTATGGGGTCGGACTAATGCAAAAACACGAGTTGTCATTTGGAGATCTTACTGCGTTTGTTGTCTTAACAGCATTTATTGGGGCCACTATGGCTGGATTTGCAGAGCTATTTAGCCAGTTGCAGAAGACATTAGGTGCTACTCAGCGAGTACGTGAACTGTTAAGGGAAAACACTGAAGACGTGTCAGTAACCAATGAACCTCTGCAGGCACAACACATATTGAGGGGAAATGTGGAGTTGCGCCATGTGGGTTTTAGTTATCCCTCTCGAAAAGAGATAACGGTAATTAAAGACCTGACCATGAAGGCAAACAGCGGTCAGCAGATAGCAATAGTAGGGCCAAGTGGAGCCGGCAAGAGTACTATAGTATCTCTGTTGCTGCGCTTCTATGAGCCCGACAAGGGACAAATACTGTTTGACGGTAAAGATATTGGAAGCATACCTATATCACAATTGCGTAAGCAGATGGCATTGGTGCCGCAGGATATTTTGCTGTTTGGCGGAACCATATTTGAAAACATTGCTTATGGCAAACCGGATGCCACACTTGAAGAAGTGAAGCATGCTGCCCGTCAGGCAAATGCCGATGACTTTATTACCGGATTCCCGGAGGGTTATCAGACACTTGTTGGCGAGCGTGGCATAAAACTCTCTGGCGGCCAGCGCCAGCGTATCGCAATAGCAAGAGCGATCCTTAAAGACCCTGTTATTCTACTTCTTGATGAGGCTACAAGTTCACTCGACTCCGAGTCAGAATCACTGGTACAGGATGCGCTACAAAATCTGATGAAAAACCGCACATCTTTTGTCATAGCCCATCGGCTGTCTACCATTCGCAGTGCCGACCAGATACTGGTGCTTGAGGATGGCAGGATAAAAGAAAGCGGCACTCACCACGAACTCATTACGATAGAAGATGGACTCTACAGAAACCTGAATAAGTTACAGCTGTTTGAGAGTTAGTTTTTCTGATCGACACCAAAAGGCTGAAAGTATAAAGTCGAGTTGGCCTATTTTGGTGGCCTGTAATTCCTAGATGTCCGAATTGCCACATTTTCGAATCGATAAAATGCGCCACTGCTGAACTACTTTTTAAAGTTCTCAAAAATGTATTGCAGGACCCTTACTTCTGCCTCAGATAGAATTTTGTTGCGTCGGCCCATCATCCGATTGGCTGTTTCTATTGCTTTGTCCAACCGGTGATAAATAAACCCATCGCTGCCACCCCAGGAGAAAGAGGATATATGTTTTTCAGGGAAACCACCTCCATAAATGTTGCAGGCTACACCTACAACAGTTCCCGTATTGAACATAGTATTTATGCCGCATTTAGAGTGGTCGCCCATTATCAGACCGCAGAAAATGAGTCCTGTAGCTACTTCTGTTTTGCTTGCTTCGTGCCAAACTTTCACTACATCGTAATTGTTTTTCAGGTTGGAGCAGTTGGTATCTGCACCCAAGTTGCACCATTCGCCTATTACGGCATTGCCCAGATAGCCATCGTGCGCCTTATTGCTATTGGCGAAAAATACAACATTGTTTATCTCTCCACCCACTTTACAGCCTGGCCCTATAGTTGTGGCTCCATATAGTTTTGCGCCCATTTTCACCACACTATGCTCGCCCAAAGAAATAGGACCTCTCAGCATAGCACCTTCCATTACCTCGGCAGTAGCAGCAATATATACCGGGCCGGTAGCCGCATTGATAATACAACCCGGATATAATTTTGCTCCTTCTTCTATAAACAACTTGTTTTTGCCTGATACTGTTACTCCATCTGGCACAGAAGCACTGATTCTTCCTTCTGTAATGAGCAGGAAGTCGTCACTTATTGCGCGGTCATTAAAAGAAAAAATATCCCATACATTGCAAAGAGCAGATACATGCCCTTCAAATACAACTGCCTCCAAAGTAGAAGTGAATTCATCAAAATACTGGTACCCTTTTGAATAATTTGCCGCTCTTGCTGCAAGTACCATGCCTGCTTTGTACAGAGCCTGTCCGGGCAGTAATGTCTGAATAGCTTTTGTTATAGCTTTTGTTCCGAAGATAGCGGCATTGATGTAAACACTATCGCCGGTTGGATTCTCATTATATATCGGTTGCAGATAATCTTCTGTCAGTGTGCCGGTCGTTTCTGCAAGTAGCCGTTCCCACCGATCACGCATAGTGTATATACCACACCTAATGTCTGCAATAGAGCGTGTGTGGGTAAAAGGTAAAAGGTCTATTCGGCTGGCGCTATCGAAAAGTATGTAGTTCATTGAATTGTAGAATGAGTGCTTGTATGAGTAGTTTGTAAAACGTGCCTGGCAAAAGCAATAATTTAGCTTTCAAAAGTAAGAAACTGTGCTTAGATAATCATACACAAAAAAGAGGTTGCATTTTGGTGCAACCTCTGTAAATACTGTTTTGCCAGTTTTGGCTAAATAGATTATGATTTTTTCTCGTAACGCTTTTTGAACTTTTCGATACGACCTGCAGTATCCACGAACATAGATTTGCCGGTATAGAAAGGATGCGAAGTATTAGATATCTCGACTTTTACTACAGGATACTCGTTACCATCTTCCCAAAGTATTGTTTCTTTGGATGGAGCACCTGAGCGAGTCAGGAAAGTAGTGTCGTTAGATGTGTCTTTGAATACTACAAGACGGTAAGATTCGGGATGAATTCCTTTTTTCATTTTTGTTGTCGTTTAATACATGGATTTTGCCATGCGTGAATAAGGGTGCAAAAGTAGCGAAATATTTTCATATTCCGCTACTTTTATAATTTATTATTACTGTACAAACTTATCCAAATCACCTTTGGACTCTTCTGCCCTTTGGTACATACCAACTATTTTACCATCAGGACCTATCAAAATAGACTGTGGAATTGACTGAACACCATATATTACAGCTGGTTTTGAGTTCCATCCACCAAGATCGCTCATGTGGTATGGCCAGATAAGACCATCTTGTTTTATCGCACCTATCCATGCATCTTTCTGCTGATCTAGTGATACATTGAGTACGGTGAAACCTTTTTTAGCACCTTTAAATTTCTTATTGGAGTATTCCTTGTACATCGCTACCAATCCGGGATTAGACATGCGGCAAGGGCGACACCAAGAAGCCCAGAAATCTATAAGCACATAACGGTCTTTATTGATTTCAGATAATTTTAGCGTCTTTCCTTCAGGATTGGGAAAAGCTAAATCAGGAGCTTTCATACCCAGACTAACCTGCGCATCGGCTGAGAATACTACACTAGCTGCAATTACGAGGGTTGTGATTAGTTTTTTCATTTTTTGATTGTTGGTTATTAAAAATGTCATTGTAAATATATGGTAAGACAGGCAAATTATGTGCCACTGATCACGGAAAAATCTTGTATATGACGAATTGCATGTACTTGTAACAGTATTTTAACGATAGAAATGTGCCTAATTAATAAATTGACCCAAATTGTTCAATTTTGCAACCATGAATGACATAACAATAAAAGAAATACTCATAAAAGAACACTACAGCGAAGTCGCGGATATGATGCGTGGATTGCATGAAAATGAAAGGAATTTAAATAGCAAAACAGCTTTGTGGCAAGAAATAAAAGATAGCTATATGCGCCACGTAATAAATAGGCAGGATGAGTATAAAGGTGTTTGTCTGGTAGCATATAAAGAGGATGTTGCAGTAGGATTCATTTTTGGCTATGCAGAAGAACCTGATGACAGCCGAATAGAAGAATATACTGGAAAAGAGCTGTATGTATCTGATGGATTTGTGTACCCCAAATACAGACAAAAAGGCATCTACAAATTACTAAACGATCAGCTTGAAAAGAATTTCATAGAAATTGGTGTAAGACGAATTTCCAGATTCACCCTTGCAAGCAATAATACTATGCGTAGCCTGCTGGAAAAAGAAGGATATTCTATTACCAGAGTGCTTTACGAAAAATGGCTATAAACTTAGCTTCAAATCCCCACAAACCTTAGTAGTTTTGCTCAATGCGCATATTGATAGTTTGTCTGGGAAACATTTGCCGTTCTCCAATTGCAGAAGGTGTTCTAAGGCACAAAGTAAAAAGGGCTGGGTTAGCCTGGATTATTGATTCAGCCGGCACTGAATCATACCACGTAGGAGAGCCACCACACCATTTTTCACAAAAAGTGTGCCGGGCTAACGGGATCGATATTTCAGGACAATGTGCCAGAAAATTTACTGCGTCAGATTTCGACAAGTATGACATTATTTACGCCATGGGCGACGATATTTACAAAGAAATACAACGTATTGGAGGCGGAAAAGCTATAATGAGCAAAGTTACTTTCTTTCTCAACGAATCTATGCCGGGCAGCAATGCCTCTGTACCGGACCCATGGTATGGCGAGGAGAGCGGCTATACGGAAGTATACAAGCTGATAGACAAGACCTGCAATACTATCATACACAAATACGGAAGATAGAACGCAAGCAAACATCTGTAACATTGCCTGTTTGCACGCAAAGTTCTTTAGATTGATGCTTGATTGTGTTCCTTTTCGATTTCAGAAATTGCACTCAAAGTATCCTAATTTTTCACAGGAATTCGCTTCAGTGTTTCCAGCAAGTAAGCCCAGAATTTCTGAACTGACGATATCTGTGCACACTCGTCGGGAGAGTGAGCTCCCTGAATATTGGGGCCGAAGGAAATCATTTGCATATCAGGATAATTAGTTCCAAGAATACCACACTCCAGCCCTGCATGTATCGCATTTACATGGGCATGTTCATGATACATTTCCTTGTATAAATCGGTCATTAATTTTATAATTGGCGCATCAGGCTTTGGTTGCCATCCGGGATATACACCACTAAAAGCAACGTTAGCATCCATCAGTTCAAATGCACAGGAAATAGCCGCAGAAAGATCATATTTTTCAGAATCCACAGAACTACGGGTGAGACACTGCATGTTATATGCACCGTCTGCAACAAGAACACGTGCCAAATTGTTCGAACTTTGCACCAGTCCATTTATCGCTGGACTCATCCGATATATTCCATTAGGGCAGGTATATATTGCGTACAGAAGTTTCTTCTGAAAACCTGCATCTAACACATGCTTTGGCTTTACCGCATCTATAATTGTTACCGACAGTTTTGGGTCAGTTACCTTGTACTCATCAGCGATCGATGCTGCAAGTGAATTTACTTTACTCTTAATATTTTCAACATTCTTCTCATCGGCAACAATTGTAGCCAACGATTCACGGGGGATAGCGTTTCTAAGGCTTCCACCATTTATAGCAGCTATACTTATATTGTATTCTTTGGTGAGATGCAGTAATATTCGGTTCATTAATTTATTGGCATTTGCCCTGCCCAAATGTATATCAACACCTGAATGCCCACCGGTAAGTCCTTTTACTGCAACAACAAAGGCATGACTCTTATCAGTAGTTTTCATAATATATGCTCCTGTAGCAGTTACATCTATGCCTCCGGCACAGCCTATAGTCAGTTCATTATCAACTTCGGTATCTAGGTTCAACAAAATATTACCCGACAACAACCCTCCTTTGAGCGACAAAGCACCTGTCATACCAGTTTCTTCGTCTATGGTGAATAACGCTTCAATTGCCGGATGTGGAATATCTGTTGCAGAAAGAAGTGACATAATAGCGGCAACTCCAACCCCATTGTCTGCGCCAAGTGTAGTCCCCTTAGCTCTCACCCAGTCTCCATCTACAAGCATTTCTATACCTTGCTTATCAAAGTCGAAAAGGGTATCGCTGTTCTTTTGATGAACCATATCCAGATGGCTTTGTATCACAACTGTCTGGCGATTCTCCATACCGATGGTAGCAGGCTTCTTTATGAGCACATTACCAGCACTGTCTATGGAGGTTGTGAGATTTAATTGTTCTCCGAATGCTTTCATGAACGCAATTACCCGCTCTTCTTTTTTAGAAGGTCTTGGCAC
>JAIOYR010000040.1 GCA_021740995.1 Taibaiella sp. | reverse complement strand
CCCTATCGTGCAGCCCCGGCGGCGGTACCTGGAGCAGCAGCACTACCAGCGTTGCTACTATAGGCAGTACGGGTTTAGTAACCACTATCAGCGCAGGCACTACCATCATTTCTTATACCAACAGCAACGGCTGTGCATCTACCAAAACTGTAACTGTACATGCTATGCCATCGGCTATAACCGGCACATTGCTGGTATGTATCGGCAACACATCGGCCTTGGCTTCCACTCCGGGTGGCGGCACATGGACCAGCTACTTCACCAGCAGAGCCAGTATCAATGCTACTACAGGCTTAGTAACAGGCGTAAGCATCGGAACAACTCCTGTAACTTATACCGCCCCAGGCGGTTGTAGCACTGTAGCAATTGTTACTGTAGGCACTACACCGGCAGCCATCACCGGTTCACTCACCGTATGTGTGGGCAGCACTACTACCCTCAACTCTGCCACTACAGGCGGCACATGGAGCACCAGCGATGGCACAATAGCTACCGTAGCTGCCGGCATAGTAACAGGCATCAGTACCGGCACAGCTACTATCAGTTACACAAACGGCACCTGTTTCAGAACAACTACCGTAACTGTAAATGCAGCTCCGGGTGCTAATACAGGCACCGCAGTGGTATGTGTGGGTCAGGGTACCACACTTAGCAATACCACAGGCGGCGGCACATGGAGCAGCAGCAACACTACAAGAGCTACCGTAAATGCCGCTACAGGTACAGTGGCAGGTGTAAGTGCAGGTACTGCAAATATCTCTTACAGAATAAGCGCTAGTTGCTACAGCATTACGATAGTAACTGTAAATGCTGCGCCTGCCAATATCACCGGCACGCTATCTGTATGCCCCGGTGCTACTACTACACTGGCACATTCGGTGTCGGGCGGTGTATGGACAAGCAGCAACACAGCCATAGGCACCATAGATGCGGGTACGGGCATAGCTACCGGCATCACATCTGGCACTACTATTATTACTTATACATTGGGTACAGGGTGTTTCAAGGTGGCAACACTTACCGTAAATACGTCACCCGGTGCTATTACCGGCACAGCAAACATGTGTGCAGGTGCTACTACAACCCTTGCCTGCAGCCCCAGTGGCGGCACATGGAGCAGCACTACCCCATCTGTAGCTACCATAAGCAGCACAGGTTTAGTTAATGGTATATCCGCAGGCAACAGCACCATCAGCTACCTCTCAGGCACAGGCTGTGCAGCCACAAGGCAGGTAACAGTATCGGCCACGCCGGGCAGCATAGGAGGCACACTGTCTGCCTGCACTGGCAGCACCACTACGCTATCAGCAGCACCCGGAGGCGGCACCTGGAGCAGCAGTAATGCGGCAATAGCCAGTATAGGGTCTGCCACAGGAATAGTAACAGGCGAGAGCACAGGCACGGCTACTATCACTTATTCCCTGTCTGCTACCTGCTATGTCACAACTACTGCTACTATCAATACTACACCTGCACCTATTACCGGCATACTCACCGTATGCACCTCCTGCAATACCACGCTAAGTTCGCTCACTGGTGGTGGTGTGTGGAGCTCAGCCGCAACAGGCATTGCTACCATAGGAGCCGGCACAGGGATAGTTTTTGGTGTAAGCACAGGTACGGCTACTATCAGTTATGTGCTTGGAGGCTGCAGCCGCACGGCAGTTGTTTCGGTCAATGCTGCTATCAGTCCATCGTATGGCACGCCGGTAGTATGTGTAGGGCAAACCAATGCCACTATGGGTAATCCTGTTCCGGGCGGTACATGGAGCAGCGGCAATACAGCAATAGTTACCATACATGCAGCCAATGGCCTACTTACTGGAATTAATGCCGGTAATGCCAATATCACTTACACTACCTCTCCGGGTATGTATACAATTACTGTAGCAACCGTAAGCCCTGCAGTAGCTACGATAACCGGTACTTCTGCAATATGCCCTGGCGCAACAGTAACATTGTCAAATGCTACAACTGGTGGTGCGTGGAGCACCACTAACTCAGCCATTGCTACAGTTGGTGCAGGTACAGGAGTAGTAACAGGAGTAGCGTTTGGCACAGCTACTATTTCCTATTTTATCAATGTAGGATGTTACAAATCAATAACACAGGTAGTGAACAGTGTACCGAATGTTACGGGTGCTTCAACAGTTGTAAACGGAGCATCAACAACATTTGGTGGCAGCCCAGGTGGTGGCACATGGAGCAGTGCCAACCCTGCAATTGCGTCAGTATCTGGTACAGGAGTTGTTACAGGTAACAGTATCGCTGCTACTACTATTACTTATACACTCAGTACAGGTTGCTTCGCCAGCCGTGGTATTACTGTGGTTACTACACGCCCATCATCTGGAGGTGCGGAAAGCATTACACCACAGGTAGGGCATATAAAAGTATTTCCCAACCCTACATCTGGCACACTTACTGTAGAGTCTGGCATAAGTGGTGTATTTACTGTGTTTACTATAGATGGCAAAGAAGTAGCGCGATATGCAGTATCTACACAAGCCACTACCGTGTCATTGCCACAGCACCTTGCGGCGGGTGTGTATATGTGTCGCTTTACCGGTACAGATGGAACTACTGCGATAGTAAGACTGGTGTATGAGCGGTAAAGTTTAACGTGTTTAAATATAAACACCAAATACATATATGCATAAAATGTATCGTACTGTGAACTGAGTGGCAACAGCAGTAACCCTGATCCAGCTTACATAACACCGACACAGGAGGAAACACTTTTTTGTTAGAATTTTGCTCATTCTGTGGTTCCAAAAATCATACAGAATTAGATTGTGTACTTGTGGAGTAACATTTCCCCAGAGGTCTAAAACTGAAGCCAACGTGAACTTTTGTATTTGTATAGGTGTGTGAGTAAGCCAGCACTATTTCAGGCATAAACCATACTTCCTAGCATTTCAGAAAACTGCCTACTTGTATCTAATTGCTTATAGCTAACTTTACAGACTATCTAAACCACTACTGATTGCTTTTTCACATCTACCTAGACTAAGAATTTATTAAAAACTTTCACTTATATGAATGACAACCACATTTTACTTGCTGATTTCCTCGCAAATAAGCCACTTTACTCCAAGATTGATATTACCAAAATAGCCAACTTGAGTGAGGCTTTCAAAACTCAGACATTTGATCATTTTTGCGAGAATTGTGAAGAAAAACGAACTTTCAAATTTGCAAATCATGCAGGAACTTCCCAAAGAATGCCAGGAGCATATGAACATACATATTACTGCAAAGGAACCTGCAGTTATTGCAACCTATATGCGATAGAGTTTATCTTGAATTGGTGGAGAGTAGAAGAGAATAAAGAGGAAACACTCTATTTGAAAAAGATCGGACAAAATCCTCCTTATTCTATTAGACCGGAGAAAAGTGTCAATGACTATCTAAATGAAGAAGATAAAAAACTCTATAAGAAAGCCTTAATGTGCTTTTCTCAATCATATGGTATAGGAGCATTTGCATACTTTAGGCGTATTATTGAAAATGAAATCAGGAAAATATATAAAGATGTCACAGGTGATATTTTAGCTGAGGATGAAAAAAACGCTGCTAAAATGATTGACAATTCGTTTACCAAACTTCCCTCATCATTGCAAGGATTAGGGCACAATCCAATAAAAATCCTGTGGGAACAACTTTCAATAGGACTTCACTCACTTAGTGACGATGAATGCATGGATAGATCAAAAACCATTGATAAACTACTTGCATTCGTAATTGAGAAAATGAATTCCGAAAAAACGGAAGTTGCCACGATCAAAGGACTTATTAAAACCCTCACTACGGATAGGAAATAAATCATTTTTCAAATTGTTTTTTTATTTAGCCTGAAGCTAACCTCCCATCGTCAGATTTTCATTCAAAAGCAAACTCATCATATTCAGCCATTGCCTTAACCATTGCCTCCTGCTCCTTTACTTTCCTCTTTGCAGCTCTAGCTATAGCTGTCTTATCAAATAAACCACATACAGGTAGTTCCTTGGTAAATGTCATATACTTGCTGCTTGGTGCCTCACCTTTCATTACTGTAGATACGGCCCTACTGAGCACCCTTACTGGTTTAAATTTCCATAGCTGATGGTTAGTAAACCTGCATCTGGGTATATTATTCGTGTAGTTTATCTTAACCAAATAGTCGTTGGTATGGCTGTTTCTAAAGGGAACTATCACTCCTAACTTCTTAGAAGTGGCATAGTCAATGTTATTGTTGGCAGTGTGTTCAGTTGGCTTGCACAAACCAGTAATAACCACACCCAACCCTTCCGGCAGTTTCACACCATACCTGTTAGTGGCTACCTCATGAGCCATCTGTTTACCGTATTCCTGTATCCAGCCGGCCATTTCCTTATTACTGTACTTCATGAGTTGTGGGTTCTGCTCCTTTAGCCGGGAGAAAAACCCATAAATATCTTTCTTAGGATAAGCTATAAAATCCTTGACTTTACTTCTATTTCTTGGGGCATTCAGGTCAGGCTTATTAAACGTCTTATCCATATTACAAATATACGAAAAAACACTTGCGTAAATGAGACAGAGGTGTCAATTAGATTAGGCAATGAAGCCTGACATCATTACACCAGTAATTCCAAAATATTTTTTCCCAAAAAAAATTCTGAAAAAAATTTGACCATATGTGTACTTGTATTTGGGGACCCCCTATTTAAATCACCCGGGTACCTTCTGCTGCAGGACCCTGCCCCGGTATGTGTTGCGGTGAAATAATTAGTATGCCTGGTAAAACCATTTTAGCTACATGTGCTAAAGCATCTGTGTATATGTGAGTTGGGTAAAGGCTACCCCCATATCCAGCTGCACTTCTTACTCCTGCGCCTCTAGCCCCCGGGCTTTAAATCTGGCAATTATTCACTTTTCAAAACTTCCTATGGTAACAAAATCGGGCTGTATTGGCCTTCAGAACAAAGCGCCACCTGCACGAGATAATTAACCTCGGCATCACAGTCAACTGACTTTCAATGCCCTTCTACTTCCGGGCTTCAAAATTGGAAGATTCTTTTCATTTCAAAATACACATTTTATGGTAACGGTATCGAGTTACAAAGTCCGCCAGAACAAGAGCGGCGAGAGTTTCATTGCATTAGAGCTCACCGGCTCTTTGGAAATTGTACAATCTCAAAACACCGGCAATCTGTATGCCACCGTAAGGAGGTGCAGCATGCCTTCCACATTTGACGAGGGTATAGCCAAGGTGATGATAGGCTCTCAGCTGGAAGGAGAAATAGTAAGGGTGGCTTCCGACCCTTATGAGTACACCAACAAGCGCACAGGAGAGGTGCTTACACTCGCCTACAGCTATGCCTACAGGCCCAAAGGTTCTATGGAACTTATTGGTACAGGTAAAGTAGAAGACCTTGAAGAATCGGTTGCAGAATCACAAAATGTAAAAGTACCGGCGAATGGGAAGTTATCAAAGGCAACCCAGAAAAAGGCAATGGATAATTTGAATACACCGGCGAAATAAGAGCGCTTAGATATTGATGGGAGCAGGGAATAAACACGCCCTGCTCCTTTTTTCTTTAATTCAAAAAAAATAAACAATGCAACTTCAAACAGCAAGTAGAAAGAAAGCCAAGATAAAGATGGCACTTCAGGGGCCTAGTGGCTCAGGCAAGACCAAGAGCGCATTACTCATAGCCTATGGCCTGTGTGGGTCATGGGAAAAGATAGGAGTAATAGACACAGAAAACAGGTCTGCAGATCTCTATGCAGATCTTGGACCGTACAATGTTCTGCCGTTAACACCACCCTTTACACCTGAGCGTTACATCGAAGCTATAGGTGTATGTCTTGACGCCGGAATGCAGGTAATCATAGTGGACAGCATTTCTCATGAGTGGGAAGGAATCGGTGGCATACTTGAAACCCATTCAGGAATGCTGGGCAACTCGTTTACGAACTGGGCCAAACTTACACCCCGGCATAATGCCTTTGTCCAGACGTTACTGCAGGCAGATGCGCATATCATTGGTGCGATCAGGACCAAGCAGGAGTATGTGCTGTCTGAGAAGAATGGGAAGCAGGTGCCCGAGAAATTAGGTATGAAGGGGATTACGAAGGAGGGATTGGACTATGAATTCACCGTAGTGCTCGATCTCGACATTACCCTACATGCCAAGGTATCCAAGGATAGGACACAACTATTCTTTGGGAAGCCGGATTTTGTTCCTACTGTTGACACCGGGGCAATTATCCTGAAATGGTGTAACCAGGGCACTGGCAATTATGAGACAGTCACGACAGAGGATATGATACAAGCTATTCAGGCCTGTAATACCAATGACGAGCTTTTGACCTTGTACAATTCTTATCCGATTTTTCAACAGCCACTCAATCATGAGTTCGGCAAGAAGAAACAATTACTATTGACAAACAACATTTCAAACCAACAAAACTTCTCAGAAAATGGAAAACATAACAGTTAAAGAAGAAATCAAAACAGTGGGTGAAAATCTTCCTGCGATAATAGAGGAAATCGAGATACTATCCTCTGACAAAGCTTTTATTGAGGCCAATACAATTAGTAGTAGTCTTACTGAGGTGAAGAATGGCCATATTATACCGGTTTGGGTAAAAGACAATGAACCGGTAATATCTCATGCTGAATTTATTGAAACCACATTAGGTGTTACAATGGATATATTCCGTGGAGAAGGCATTTTAAAGCCAAACGTCAGGCTTAGCCATCCGATCAAAGGCCGAATACCGGAAGCCAAATTAAAGCCAGCCAATCAATTGCTGGATCACGAGAAGACAATCTATTTTGAAAGGATGATGTTCGTAATTGAGATTCCGACTGTCTACACCGACATGGACGGCAACAGACTCAATCTAACCGTCGGCGGAGTTAAAGCCTACAACCTGGATAATCTGTATAACAAATCCGGCCAGGATCAGCACTTCAAAGTATTCATAGGCTTCAAAAACATGGTTTGCTGCAATTTGTGTGTTATTACTGATGGCTATCAAGCTGACCTGAAGGTTAAAAATGTAGATATGCTCAAGAATGCAGTTCGGTTGATGTTGCAGGATTTTGATGCGGTACAGATCGCAGGACAATTGAAAGAACTTGGAAACTATGAACTTTCAGAACAGCAGTTTGCCAATTTGTTAGGCCGTTGCAGGATGTACCAACACATGCCAGATAACCTGAAGCAAGATATACCGGATATGAATTTCGGCGACTCTCAGATTAATGCTATCTGCAAGGACTACTTTTCTGACAACAGTTTCTGCAGTAACCCTGATGGCAGTATTAACCTGTGGAATCTGTACAACCTGTTTACCGGTGCCAATAAGAGCAGTTATATCGACACATTCCTGGACAGAAGCGTAAACGCTTTTCAATTAGTAAATGTGTTACGATCAGCGCTCATGAGAAAGGAGAGCTGCTGGTATCTGAACTAATCCTTTTGATTCACCCTTTAACGCTGCCCTGACTATCAGGGCTTTTCTATTTTATGAAGAGGGGATATCAAATACAGTACTGCGATTCAACAAGCATACTCATAATAAACAGCCAAGGTAAGATAAGACACTTGCACACTCCATTTAAGGTAGAGTGTTTTGAAGATATTGGCCGTTATAAAAAGGGGTCTATTGTTTATGTTGATGAAGTATCAGCCGGAGAAAAAGATGAATTGATTTACCACATAGGTGAAGGCGCATATTTCCACAAGAATTTCAGAATAACAGCCAATTTCTAACCAATAGCGCACCCACCTATAAGGCATGGTATGGATAGGCATACCGGGTATCGTTGGGGTTATTTGGCAGGACAGTTATGTTATATTTTCTTTGCTGTATCACATGCCGGGTAGTGTAGCGCGTATATGCTACCCGGTATTACAGATTTCTTTTGAGATGGTCTCGCTGTCCTTAATCTTAAAGTCCTTTGAAAAGAAATATTTTTTTATCTTTTTTACTGTTTGTAATAACAGTAAATATTAATTCTCTTTTTCAAAAACAATATCATCGAATTGCTCTGGCAGTGGTTTTGAGTGGTTGTTTTCTCCATTCAATATTTCTTCTGGTATCCCTTCGGGGAATGCTAAACAAGATAAATTACCTATATAGTGCTTGCACAAATTACATAACTGTAGTTCCATTATTTTAGCTGTTTTATTACATTAAACCTGAAATTCAAGACTCCTAAATTAGATAATACCTGTTTTTGAGATTATTGCCGCTTTCCTCTCTACTATCTATACCCCACCTCTACAATGGTCGTTTCCCAACAATAGGTAAATATAAATCGTACAATATACTCTCAATGTGTTCAGTGAGGTCTTTATAAATGCTGTCAAGTATATGATAGTGGAAGGTAATAGGTGGCTTCTCAGGCAATGTTGCCAGCACATGCTTTAGATAGAGGGCACCTGTTCTACCAGAATTAGTATATCCGAGGTGTTGGTTTAATCTTGACAAAAGGTTTGTTTTTACACTGCCTACATAAAGGCAATTACCCGGTTTTAGGTCTTGTGGTACGTGACAAATGTTCTTGAAACCCTCTGCTCTAAGACCAGCAGTACGCTTTGTATGAGATGAATTGCTTTTGGCTTTCTGGAAGGCCAAAAAAATATCCTGCTTTTTATCTTCCTCAATAGTGAAATAATAAACAGCAGGCTTATGCCTATTAACCAAAAGATGTGTTACTATATCTGCTGGTAGCTCTCCATCCAAATCTATTGTTACTATAGATAGTGCAGGAAGTAAGAAATTCTTTAGTATAGATAACTCCTTTATTTTTTGCTCGGCATATCCTGCAAAATCAGGTGTATTTAACTGTTCCATTTTGGGGCTTTGAGATTACATTCAAAGATAAGGTCAGTACCAATAACTTTTTTATTATCTTGACCCTTCTAAAAATGGCTTTAGCCTATTTGTAAATACACTATGATAGACCAAAAACTTTCTTTATCACGATTAGAATCATTACTACTCAAAGCCTGTGACATCCTCAGGGGTAATATGGATGCCTCTGAGTATAAGGAGCATATTTTCGGGGCTTTGTTCCTTAAGAGACTCAGTGACAAATTTGATGCTGACAAGGCTAAATTAGCCCAGGAATACGCAAGAAAGGGGCTGGCTGATGACCTAATAGCCCAGCAGCTGGAAAAACCTGCCAAGTATGACTTTTTTGTACCAGAACGTAGTAGATGGGCTAATATACGCCATCTGAAAAAAGACGTAGGTACATTGCTCAACAAAGCACTGGAGGCACTGGAAGAAGCCAACCCACATACTCTGCAAGATGTACTGAAAAGCATTAACTACAACAAAAAAGTAGGGCAAAAAACACTGGACGATGGCACCCTGGTAAACTTTATACAACACTTCGAAAAGATACCACTGAGGGATGAAGATTTTGAGTTTCCCGACCTTATGGGTGCAGCTTATGAATACCTGATAAAATACTTCGCCGACAGTGCCGGCAAAAAGGGAGGTGAGTTCTATACACCCAGTGAGGTGGTAAACCTGCTGACCCACCTGATAGAGCCCAAAGAAGGTATGAGTATCTACGACCCTACTGTAGGCTCGGGGGGTATGCTAATACAGTCGCAAAACTATGTGGCACAAAGTGGTGGTAATACCAGAAACCTTTCATTATTTGGGCAGGAGAGCAATGGCACCACCTGGTCGTTGTGCAGAATGAATATGCTGCTGCATGGTATATACACTGCCAAGATACATAATGATGATACGATCAAGACCCCAAGACACCTGGAGGCTGATGGCAGGCTGCAGTGTTTTGACAGGGTAATAGCCAATCCACCCTTCTCCCAAAACTATAGCAAGAATGGTATGGAGCACAAAGACCGTTTTCAGGTTTTTATGCCGGAGGGAGGGAAGAAAGGTGACTTTATGTTTGTGCAGCACATGATAAGTGTGCTGAAGAGCGATGGTAAGATGGCAGTGATAATGCCACATGGTGTACTGTTTAGGGGTGGTGAAGAGAAAACTGCCCGAAAGTGGATACTGGAGCAGGGATGGCTGGAAGCCGTAATAGGCTTACCTGGTGGTTTATTTTATGGTACGGGCATACCTGCCAGCATTTTGGTCATCAACAAATTGAGGATCGGCGGTAGCCGTCCTCAGGTGTTGTTTATTAACGCTGATAGAGAATATAAGGAAGGTAAGAACCAGAACAAGCTGCGACCAGAGGACATAGAGAAGATCAGCTACGTGTACCGAAACAAGCTGGAAGAACCACACTACAGCCGCCTGGTGACACTGGAAGAACTGGAGGCTGAAGAATATAACCTAAACATAAGGCGGTATGTAGACAATGCACCACCACCAGAGCCACATGATGTAAAAGCGCACCTCAATGGCGGCATACCCGAAGCAGAGGTGGAAGCACTGAACAGCTACTTCAATAATTATGCAGGTACTAAAGCAATGTTGTTTGCGGCACTAAGAGCTGGTTATGTGCAGTTTGCAGCAGGGTTTACCGATAAGGAACAGATAAAGGAACACATAGAAACCAGTCAGGGGGTAACAGATAAACACAACACCTACCAAGCCACACTGCAACAATGGTGGAACAAACACCTACCAGCCATTAAAGCCATTAATAACCAGAAGGCAGTATTTGACCTGTATAGGAAACTGCTGGCTGAAATAAGCACCACATTGCTGCCGCTGGGTATACTTGACCAGTTTAAGGTAAGAGGTGCATTTGCATCATTCTGGAATGATGATACTATACTGAGCGACCTTAAGAGTGTAGCTGCAAGTGGCTGGGGTGCCAACCTGATACCTGATGAAGAAATACTAAAATCACAGTTTGCCGACCTGCTGGATAAACACGAGCAGAACCTTAACCAACTGGCAGAAGCTGAAGCACTGAAGGCAGAGATGGAAGCTGAAGATTATGAACCAGATGAAAGCCAGCCTACCAAGACACTGAAGAAAGTAAAGGATGAAATAAAGACACTGAAGGCAGAGATAAGTGCCATGGACAAACGCAGGGATGAACTGGTAGCTGCTGCCAGGGTAAAGATAACACCAGCCGAAGCTGAACAACTGATAATAGCCCGCTGGGAACGAACCCTGTACAGCACTATTGATGGCTACCTGAAACAATACCTACAGGGTTTTGTAGCGGCTGTAGAGAACCTGCATAACAAGTACACTACTACACTAAAGAACCTAATAACAGAGCGTGAAAAAGAAACCCAATTGCTGAACCAGTATCTAAACGAATTGGGTTATGAGTAATTGGAAAGAGATGAGAGTAGAAGAAATAGGGACAGTAATATCAGGTGCAACTCCAAATACATCAATTAGTGAATATTGGGATGGTGATGTTAACTGGATTACCCCAACAGATTTGAGTAAGTTAAAAAACAGGCAGATATTTCAGTCTGAACGGAGGATAACAAATTCTGGATTAAAATCATGCTCTGCAAATTTGATGCCAGCAAATAGTTGTTTAGTGATGTCATCCAGAGCACCTATAGGCTATCTTGCTATACCTCAAAAAGAATTTACAACTAATCAAGGATGTAAAAGCATTGTATTAAACAAAAACCAAGACCCTGAATATCATTATTATAATATTGGGCATAACATTAACAGTATAAAGAAGTTAGGAGAGGGAACAACATTTGCAGAAATTTCGAAAAAAGCATTAGAAAAGATAAAGTTTAATGTACCCGACTATCCCATCCAAAAAAAAATAGCCAAGATACTATCCACCATAGATGGGCAGATAGAAAAGACGGAAGCGATCATAGCCAAATACCAGGCAGTAAAACATGGGATGCTACAGGATTTATTCACCAGGGGTATAGACGTTACCACTGGTGAGCTAAGACCCAAATACGAAGACGCACCAGAACTGTATAAGGATTCACCGCTGGGGATGGTGCATAAGGGGTGGGAAGTGGTGCGGTTAGATTCGACATGTGCTATCACTACGGGTAGCAAAGACACACAAAACAAAATAGATAATGGTTTATACCCATTCTTTGTAAGGTCACAAACTATAGAAAGAATTAATAGTTACTCATTTGACGGAGAAGCCATATTAACTTCAGGTGATGGTGTAGGTGTTGGCAAAATTTATCATTATATCAATGGCAAATTTGATTTTCACCAAAGAGTATATATGCTTTATGATTTCAACAATAGCATAGAGCCTAAATTTTTATACCATTATTTTAAAACACACTTCTTAGCAGAAGTAGATCGTTATTCTGCCAAAACAACTGTTGATTCGGTTAGAATGGAGATGATAGCAGGTATGCTATTGCCTTGCCCAAGTAAGTCGGAACAAAAAATGGCAAAAGACTTTATTGATTCGCAAGAGTTAGTTTTGGAAAGAGAGGAAGCTACCCTTGAAAAGCTCAAGCTGCTTAAACACGGTTTAATGAGTGATTTGTTAAGTGGTAAAGTAGAGGTAACAACATAAAATACTATCAGTGAAAATGAGGACCAGATAAATCTATAACAAACAATAAACCATATCTATGAAACAAGCAAGAGAAGAATACAAACAACTAATACAGAAGTTGTACACCAATAAAACAGTTTACCGTGAAACCAAGATGTGTTTATTTAATTCCAAAAAAGGGAAAGATTACAACGGTAAACTGATGATAATAGGTAGGGCTGTAAACGGCTGGGGCGACCCTACTAAGAACATTGATAAAAAAGCAGCGCACAATCCAGTATTTATTGATTCAGTATTGGATTATTTGGAAAAAGCAACAGGTAATTTTAAAGAACAAATGATAGCTCCTGATGAGGGATACAGTCATAACTCATCTGCTTTTACTCGCCTGAAGCGAAGTATAGCACATAAATTGATACCATGCCCTAAAAGTGAGGCTAACTGCAATATAGTATGGAGTAATTTATACAAGGTGTCACCCAGTGACAAAGGCAACCCATCACCAAAACTGATGGAACTACAGCTACCACATTGCATCAACATCCTGAAAATGGAAATAGAATATTATCAACCAGAGGTAATAATATTTTTGACCAGCTACAGAAATAAATGGTGGTGGGGTAAAGAAGTAATAGCACCGTTAGGTATTACTAATATACTACCTGCACCTTTGGGCTTAGTAGAAATAGCAGGGACATACAATGGCAAAAAGGTTGTAGTAGGTCAGCATCCACAAGGCAAAAATGAAGCTATTCATTTGAAAAACATACTTGAAGCATTAGCATTAATTAGTTAAGCATAATTCGCCACCATGTCAGAATATAGCATGCATAAAGGATGTTCTTTATTTCACAACTTTGCAGTTTAGCAGATACAGTATACATGTTTATAATTTACATTAACTATCAAGGGTATTGCAAGATTAGAAAATAGCACTACCTTTGACTTAACTTTTAAGATAAGTTGATTGCCGATATACTCAAATATAGAGAATGTAAGAAAGTGACCTACTATGTGCTGCATGTAGAGGGCAGGCAGCTACATGAGTTTGACGACTTTCAGTATAGGATGAAACAAGTAGAACGATGTAAAACTGAATTGCAAAAACTAAATTCAAGAATAGATACAATTGGCAATAAGTTTGGTGCATTTCCTAAGTTCTTTAGACACGAACGTCAAGCAGACGCATTACCAGGCAATGACTACCACTACTTTGAGGTAAACGATGAAGGAGATGAAGAATATGGATTGCGGCTCTATTGTCTACGACTTACAGATGAGGTAGTATTATTGCTTAATGGAGGAATGAAAACCGAATATGACCCTGAAAACTGCCCTAACTGCAGAAAACATTTCAGGTTTGCCAACCAAGTAGCAAGAGCCATTAACAAAGATATAGAATCAGGAACCATAAGTATTCACGATAAGAAAATAAGAATGGAGGACGATTACTATCTTGAATTATAAGTAACACAAACACATAAAACACATAAAACACATGAAAAGGCCACGTGAAGTAGAAAACACCTCATTATTTGATGAGATATTGAATGAGACACCACAAGATGTAAAAAACTTTGTTGATAACGCCCTTGAAATAGCACACCAGATAAGTGTACTTATGGAAAGGAAAGGACTACTCCAAAAAGACCTGGCAAATTTGTTAGGTAAAAGCGAAGCAGAAATCAGCAGGATGCTATCGGGCACGCACAACCTTACCATCAAAAGCATATCAAAAATTGAGGCGGTATTAGATGCTAAGGTTATTACCACTCCGTATAGAGTAGAGGTAGAAAAGATTGAATTAAAAAATAGTTTCAATTTTACAGCAACAGCGAACTATATTTCGGGCATTGACCTAAATAAGTGGATTGGTGCTGAGGTTGGTGAAAACACCTACGCACTTGCTGCTTAACCGGCACTTAAATGAATTAATTATGGATACCAATAAAGAAATCAGGGTTAATCCTGATAAGATACACTTACAGTCCATCAGACCGTTAACGGATTCAATTAACATTGATCCTTCAGTCGTTGAACCCACCTTAATAAAATATGACGTCAATTTTGAAGTTGGAAGCGGGCTATCTATAGACAACAATGCTGTTAAGGTGTTGATTAAAGCTACATTTAAAGCAATGGATGAACATGATAACGCAATAGGTATTGACGGAGCGTATTCATGTGAGTTTATATTAACAATAGATAATCTTGTTGACTTCATTGTAAAAGACCAGAACGATGATGGTTTGGTTGTATTGCATGGAGCAATGGCTGGGTCTATATTGGGTATCTGTTATTCAACATTCAGGGGGATTGTATTCTCCAGGTCAAAATGCGTTCTCAATACGGGAATACTGCTTCCAATAGTTGATCCACTTAAGCTTAACACAATTAAGGCATTAGCTCCGGATAAAAGTACGGAGCAATGAGCGAATATAGCCACATAGAAAAGCCATTTCTCACCCAGCTAAAAAGCCTTGGCTGGGATACTCTGGAGCAAGGTGCCGGTATACCCACAGACCCTACCAAAAGTAAGCGCACCAACTTCAGAGAGGTAACCCTTCGGGAGTTGTTTATCCAATCAGTAAAGGATATAAATAGCACAGAAACAGGTGAAAAGTGGCTTACCCGTCACCAGTTAGAGGAACTGCACGATGACATCATAAAGCTAACCAGGAAGCACCTGCTGGAAGCCAATAAGGAAATACTAAACCTGCTACTGAATAATACCAAAGCCGATAAGAATGAACTGACGGATGAAGAAGCCCCAGTAGTTAAGATCATAGACTTTGACCACCCTGAGCGCAATACATTTACTGCCATCAACCAGTTCAGGATAGATACCCCCGGCATGGGCAAGGGTTTTATAATACCAGATATTGTACTGTTTGTAAATGGTTTGCCACTGGTAGTGGTTGAGTGTAAAGATCAGAACGAATTTACATCAAACCCTATGCACGAAGCCGTCACCCAACTATTGCGGTATAGCAACCAACGTGAAGGTACTAAGCTGGATGGGCTGAAGGAAGGCGAGGAAGCTCTGTTTTGTTTTAATCAGTTTAATATAGCCAGCTATGGCGAGCAAGCAAGGTATGGCACCATAACATCGACAGAAGAATACTACTACGAGTGGAAAGATATTTATCCTGATAAGTACAAGACGTTCACACCGCCACTGGGCAAGATACGCAGCCAGGAAACCCTGATACAGGGAATGCTACCTCCTGATACCCTGCTGGATATTATCAGGCACTTTGTGCTGTTTATGAATGGTGGCGACCGTGAAATAAAGATAGTTTGCCGTTACCAGCAGTATAGGGCTGTAGGCAAAATCATTCAACGGCTAAGAACAGGTACTACACCTATGGAGCGGTCTGGTGTAGTATGGCATACTCAGGGCAGCGGCAAGAGCCTTACTATGGTAATGCTGGTAAGAAAACTAAGAACCAGCCAGGACCTCAAGGATTACAAGGTAATAATGCTTAATGACCGTACAGACCTGGAAGACCAACTGGGCGAAACAGCAACCCTTACCAATGAAAAGCTAGACTACGTAAACAACACCAGAGAGCTAAGGTAGAAACAGGCTACACCATCGAGCAATGTAGTGATGGTAATGGTACATAAGTTTCAGGAGCGGGTAAAAACCAACGATACACTGGTGGGGCAGATAGTAGCCGACTACATACCTGTATACACCAACATAGGCAAGATTAATGAATCGGAAAGAGTGCTGATACTGATAGATGAAGCTCACCGCACACAGGGTAGTGACCTGGGTAATAATGTGTTTGAAGCATTCCCCAATTCTACCAAGATAGCATTTACAGGTACACCACTCATTACAGACAGGCACAAGAAAAAAACAGAGCATCGTTTTGGTGGATACATAGACAAGTACAAACTAAAAGATGCTGTAGATGATGGTGCTACCCTGCAGATACTGTACGAGGGCAAAACCAGCGATGATGCCGTAAGGGATAAAAGCAAACTGGAAGATAAGTTTGAAGACCTGGTACGGGAGCACACAGACGAAGAAAAGGCACTGATAAAAAAGAAATATGGCACCTACACCGATATACTGGAAGCTGAGAGCCGAATACAGGCAATAGCGAAAGATATGGTAGACCATTATGTAGCACATATACTACCAAGCGGATTTAAAGCACAGGTGGTTGCAAGTACGGTATTGGCAGCGGTAAGGTATAAGAGAGCTATAGCACAGGCTATAAATGATCGTATAACACAGGAAAGTAGCGCACCAACGCCAGACAATGAATTGCTGAAGCAGCTGAAGTTCCTGAAGGTAGAAACGGTAGTATCATCACAAGGCACTAACGAAGATGCCATCATTACCGAAGCCAGGAAGTCATCAATGTCTAATAAGGCGGTTGAACACTTCAAAGAGAAGTTTGATTATACTATGGACGGTGGAGGAAACTATACCAAACCATTATCGGGTATTGCATTCCTGGTGGTGTGCGATATGTTACTGACGGGGTTTGATGCACCTATAGAGCAGATAATGTATCTGGACAAAAAAATGAAAGAACACAACCTGCTGCAAGCCATAGCCAGGGTAAACAGAACCCGTAAGGGTAAATACAGGGGATATGTAGTAGACTATATAGGCAACACCAACAATCTGCAAGAAGCACTGAATATATACAGCAAAGATGATATAGCAGATGTATTGGAATCATTCAAAAATATCACCTCAGAAATTCCAATACTGGATCAGCGGTACAAAAGACTGGTGCAGCTATTCAAAGAAGAAGGTGTAGAAAAGATAGAAGATTATGTGCATCAGAAGATAAAAGACCCTAAGCAGACCTACGATATTCTGGAACGCTGCATAGAAATAGCAGCTGACACAAAATTCAGGGCAGATTTTGAGGTATACTTCAAGAACTTTATGGAGAGTATGGATATTGTGCTGCCATTACCAGCTACTGAGCCTTACAAAATACCCTCCAAGCAGTTTGCCTTTATTCTGTTCAAAATAAAACAACGATATAAGGACAGCACTATCAATATAGAAGGCATAGGTGAAAAGATAAAACGATTGGTAAATGAGCATCTGGTAAACCTTGGCATCAACCCTAAGATACCACCGGTAGAGTTGTTCTCTGAAAATTTTGAAACTGAGGTCAACAAAAATATATCTAAGAAGGCAATAGCCTCTGAGATGGAACACGCCATAAGAAAACATATTAAAGTCAGCTTCAACGATGACCCCTCACTATACAAGAAGTTATATGAAAAACTGGAAGCCATACTGAAGCAGCATAAGGATGACTGGGATAAACTGGTAGATGGGCTGAAAATGCTGAGAGATGATGCAAAAGAAGGCAGGCAAAAAACTGAAGATGGAGTATCAGAAGTAGAAGCACCTTTTTTCGACCTGATGATGGATATAGCTTTCGGCAAGAATGAGGTAGAGAAGACCAAGAGGGATAAGTGTAAAAAGGTAAATGCTGAGATCATAGAAAATCTGGAATCCAATATAGGCATCATCAACTTCTGGGATAAGGAACACGAGATAGAGAAGATAAAGGGGGAAATGAGTGATACCATATTATTCAGTGGCATACCAGAACTGATAGCCGCCTCAGAACTAATATGTACCGAAATAATGGCATTGGCTAAAAGAAGGCATAATCAGATAATAGGCGGGAAACATGAGTAGTAAATTGCCAGCATATACGGTAAAGCGGAGTAAACGGAAGACCCTGAGCATCTATATAGAGCGTGATGGGAATGTATCAGTATTGGCACCCGAACAAAATACTGATGCCGAAATAGAAACAATTGTCACCCAAAAGAGCTACCAGATATACAAGCATCTGGCTGAACATGAAGAACTGAACGCTACCAAGACACAGCGAGAAATAGCCAACGGTGAAAGCTTCTTATACCTGGGCAGAAACTATCGGCTACAATTGGTAAAAGACCAGGAAGTGCCGCTAAAGTTGAAGGATGGACACTTCTACCTGCTAAAGACACTGAAGGATGAAGCCCAGGAAGTTTTCAAAACATTCTACAGGGAGAAAGCCTTACCCAGGATCACCAGCCGAGTAGAACACTATAAAGGACAGATGGGTGTAATACCCGGCACAGTAAGAGTAATGGAGCTACACAACCGATGGGCATCCTGTAGCCGAAAAGGAGACCTCAATTTTCACTGGAAATGCCTGATGGCACCACTGACTGTGCTGGATTACATCATAGTGCATGAGATGGCACACCTGATACATGACAGTCATAACGAAGCATTCTGGAACGTAGTAGATAAGATACTACCAGACTACAGGGAGCGTAAAGCATGGCTAAAATTTAATGGTGCCGGTATGGATTTGTAGAAATTGAAATGCTGATTGTAAGCATTCTGAAGCAAACGCATTTTGTTTATTTTTTTTGACAAATTTTATTGCCAGATATAAAATACAGAACATCATTGCAGCTATCTTACGGGAAAAAGCAGATGCTAAAAAGATTATACTATTACGTGCAACCAATGCTGCATAACAGTCCTATTGTTGCCTGACACCCACTCAAAGGCATAGAGCATATGTGTCAATCTTCTTTATCTAAAGTTAATACACATGTCAAGTATGTATTTTTACGATGATTGTCTGGCAATTGAAATTTAATTTTTCCTTCTTCAGGTTTAATTTTCCAGGTATAATTGAAGATGAAAGTTTCAAGGCAAATTCTGACTTTGTAGGCAAAGTCTACGAAGAGCTCGATATCAATATCACTATCATGAATAGGTACCAATCTGAGAAGATTATCTTCTTCACTTAATGCCTGATAAATTGTCCTAATATTATCCGAGAAATTCGGCATAATGATTCCAGGGATATAATTGCGTCCTTTTTCAAAAGCCTTTTTTACGTTGATGTTGTCAAGTATGGATAAATTGGGAGGAAACGAACCTTTCTTATCTTCATTTATTTGTTCTTCAGAAAATTTATTTCCATAAGTACGCATAGCAACAGTCAGTCCATGTTTATACTGGTTGTATATTAGTCGATGATGGTTATAAAATTTGATGCAGTCTGACACTAGACTTGCTAATTTTTCAACGCTTTCATCAATTAGTTTTTTGTCTGCTTCCTCTATGTGCTGATAATCGTTGGGAAGGTGAAAAGCTGATGATATCCCTTTTTTGTCAACCACATAATTCTTTATGTATTTACTAATCTTGTGTGCCTCATAAGTTACTATTCCATTAATAAAGTAATCCGGCTTCTCTGATGCTTTTAATATCGCAAATAAATCCTCGACATACTGAACACATTCCGCTATAGCATCAAAATACAGCCCGTTCTTTAGCTCCTGAGCTATAGCGGCCTCACCTGTATCATCATCAGGGTTGCTTACTTCAGAAGCTAAATCACTATAAAAGTCATAGCGAGTAGCTAATATCTTTCTGATACCTAAAACTTTCGCTAACCGCCAACTAGGATAGTAGCTACCAAAAAAAGTAAGAGTCATATCAATAGATGCCTTACGTCTTTGTTCTGTTGATATCTTGCTCATTCTATATTTTCCGGAAATATACACAATGTTTCTGTATAGACTTTTAGGATGTGCCGGGAACATGATCACAATTATACACCGCCTACATGGTCTGGTATGGTTAGGCATATCAGGTGTATAGCAGTCAGGTGGCAGGAGGGTTATGTTGTATTTTCTTTACAGCTATGAAGGCATTTAGTATGTGCACAATAGTACTCGCCTATGCTGGTTTCTTTTGAGACTGACTATCCATCTATAATCGTTCAAGTCCCCTGAAAAGAAATCATTTTATATCTTTATTATTTTATTAAGAAACCGTAACATGAGCTCAAAAATAATTGGAATCATTGCAGTCATTGTAATAATCTCACTAGTAGTGATGAACATTTATTCGTTCCAAAACAATAAGGATAAAGAAAGAGTTATCAGAAATGCTATGTCAGACAAAACATCGCTGGAATCAAGGGTGCAGGAACTTGAAAAAGAAGTTAGCGAGTTAGCAGATGAAAATAAAAGCCTGTTAGAAATCATCAGTAGCTACAGGCAAGTATCCCAAGCAAGCCTAAGCAGAGTGAGCCTGACTTCAATTCATGCAAGTACAGATGGAAATGCTACAGTCGTTTATCGAGTTAGAGGATGCGATTATTTTATTCTTGAAAACAATATGGGTTATATAATTGCAGAGTGGTTTGGTGGAAATGATCCTGACGTGGGTGACAATATATCTGGTGATTTTCATTCTTTTGGTACGAAAGACTATTATAACCAATCAAAAAGCACAGGTACAAGACTTTGGTTAGATGACTATATGCTATCAAAAGAATCTGCACTGGAGAAAATAAAAGACCACTGTCGGTAGAGGATTTTGGGTAAAATCGTCCCCTATACCATCCCCTTTTAAAAATTAAAAAACCCCAAACAATTGAATATCAATTATTTGGGGTCTATTTGCGGTGGTGTGAGAGGGAATTGAACCCCCGACACAAGGATTTTCAGTCCTTTGCTCTACCAACTGAGCTATCACACCAGCCCGTTTTGGGATTGCAAAGGTAACGAGCCCATCTGAAAGTACAAAATGTATTTGAAGTATAATTTCATTTTTTGAAAAAATAAAAATATGCTTATACATATTCAGGGTACAATGGGTACCCTTTCATATACTCATTTACTTCACCTTTTACAACATTAATCACATCATCATTGTCAGGAGACATGAGCACCTTATCCAGCCAGTTTACTATTTGCAGCATACCTTCTTCTTTGAGACCACGTGTAGTTACTGCCGGCACCCCAACCCTGATACCAGATGTTACAAATGGAGACTTATCGTCAAAAGGCACCATGTTTTTATTGATCGTTATGTCAGCTTTTACCAGCGTATTTTCAGCTTTCTTGCCGCTAATATTCTTGTTGCGCAGATCTATAAGCAGTAAATGATTATCGGTACCGCCGGATATTATATCATATCCTTTTTCATTAAAGCCTCTGGCCATTGCCTGTGCGTTAGCTACTATCTGCCGGGTGTAATCGGCAAAATCAGGCTGCAATATCTCATAAAACGCCACAGCCTTGGCTGCTATTACGTGCTCCAGCGGCCCACCCTGTATTCCGGGAAACACAGCCAGATCTATTAGCTGACTGAGCATTCTTGTTTCGCCCTTAGGCCCCTTTATGCCGAAGGTATTTTCAAAGTCCTCCCTCATCAGTATCAATCCACCTCTTGGCCCACGCAAAGTCTTGTGTGTAGTAGTAGTTACAAACTGACAATGACTGAACGGATCATTAAGTATTCCTTTTTGTATAAGTGCAGCAGGATGCGATATATCTGCCAGTACCAGTGCACCCACGCCATCTGCAATAGCGCGAATACGGGCATAATCCCAATCGCGGCTATATGCCGATGCTCCGCAAATAATCAGTTTGGGTTTATGCTCCCTCGCCTGTTGCTCCATCATGTCGTAGTCGAGCAAACCGGTATCCCTGCTTACCCCATAATGAACAGCATTATAGAGCTTGCCGGAGAAGTTGACCGGAGAGCCATGTGTAAGATGGCCACCCATACTCAGATCAAGACCCAGAATGGTATCGCCGGTCTGCAATATCGCCATCATTACAGCAGCATTTGCTTGTGCACCGCTGTGTGGCTGCACATTGGCATACGCAACATTAAACATTTCTTTAGCTCTGTCTATTGCCAGTTGCTCACTTTTGTCTACTATCTCGCAGCCACCGTAGTAGCGCTTACCAGGATAACCCTCAGCATACTTATTGGTCATTACACTTCCCATGGCCTGCATCACCTGCACACTGGTAAAGTTCTCGGAAGCTATCAACTCCAGGCCATGGCGCTGGCGTTCCAGTTCTTCATTTATAAGCCCGAATATTGTATTATCACGTTGCATATCACTCTTTTTTAATAAAAGTTACAAATAAAATATATTTTCCAAGCCGGTATATTGCCCGTTATCCCTTCTACAGATAGGAGTTTATAAAGACTATAATCACGGAATAGGTCAATGTCCTCTGTGTTGCTTCAACACCCTCCTGCTGCTTCTATAGTATTGGTGAAGATAAACGCTTTTCGAGCAACGAAATGCACCAAATTTCTAAGACGTCGCACTTCGAGCCGTGTAACTATGTTAAATATAATGTCACAATCATAGTGTACATCAAAACTCTCTTTCAAATAGCCTCACTCTCCTTTTTAAACAGTAATACCTCTACCTAAATCAGTAACTAACCCTAGTTTTATCTCATCGCTTTTACCAGAAATTATTCTAACACCTGTATACTCTTCCAGTCCTTCTATTAAAAAACTGATGGTGTGTGAAGCAGTAAAATAAGTAAGCACAGAGTAGAGCGTAGTCTCCAGCCCCAGTTTAAACGTGGCGATTAGAAACAAAATAACATTTAGCCCAAGAATAATTTCGCTAATTGTAAAACTACTTCTTTTCAGGGTATATAGTGCAAGCACCTCAATACCATCAACGACGCATCCAGCCCTCATTACCAACCCTACGCCCTGTCCAAGAAAAAAACCGCCAAAAATAAATGCGAGTAGTTTATCGGAAGTGACAATTGGATAAAGTAATAATACAAGCCACAAACTGAATAGCAAAATACTAGCCAACATTTCGAATGCGAACTTCCTATTGACATGCATGCCTCCGGCAATTAAAAAAGGGGCGTTTAGCAATATGATGGGCCAAGCAATATCAATATGGTACAATTCATGAAAAAGAAGCGAAATTCCTGCAATTCCACCATTGAGAAAATTATTCGGTATTAGAAAACTCTTTAAAGCAAAACCACATATCAGCGCACCCAGAACAGTATAAATTACATCTTTAAACGCACGAGGAAAACTACTTGCAGGTTTCATCAATCAACGGCCATTAATTATTCTTAATCTTGGATTTTATGAGTGCAAGATGCTCATCTTTTTTAGCTTTTCTCAGTTCTTTCGCAGATTTTGTAAAATAGCGATGCCCTTCCAGAAAACGAACCTGCAACCTATTCCAGTCGTTTTCAGTACTTATTATGCCATACATACATAACTCATCAAAAAGGTAATTGCCTATTTTGAAAAAGTCATCTCTGCCCAGATAGTCAAGGTCTGCATCACAAATTATCTTTTCCAGCTTGTTGTGCGGTGTTTGCGGAATACGTGTAGCCATAATCATACCATTGATACGGTCTATCTGTGCGTCATTGTATTCAAAGTCAGGGAGATATAAAGAAGCAAGTTCGCACCCTACCCGCTCGTGTTCTTTTTGCTGTATCAGAAAACCTGAATCATGAAACAATACTGCTGTGAGCAACAAGATGAGATCTTCACCTTCAATTTTTTCATGTTTTGCAAGGTTCTCTGCAGCTTTATAAACATCCTTGATATGTCCAAGACTATGATACGTGAGATTCTTCGGCAAATCTTTCTTCAACTTGTCAAGGATAAATTTCTTAACTTTCTCAAACTGCATAATTCAGATATTGATGTAGCAATAAAAGTATAAAAATATTTAATTGCTTTTATGCTGTCTGCAAAAATATATTTTAGGAGCGAATAGAAAAACGCGTAAAATTGTTCTGTAAAGGTGATAATTGTGAAGTAATACTGCCTGCTTTCAATAATACCAATGTCGACAAATCATATTCAATTGACTTTTGCAGTACAGATTCGTAGCCAAATTTAATAAAATGTATATATTGCCGACTTTTGATAATACTGAACGAAAACAAAGATCCTAAATGCCTATGAGCTCAGCGCTCGTTCGATAAATTTTTATGACTTTTTATTTTACTGAATATTCTATTATCTTACAATCCCCAATTAATGAATATGGAAACTACAGAGAGACACAATTCATCGCAGATGAGAAACGAGGAGGAAGAAAGAATCGGACTTCTTCTGAAAACTGCTGAAGAAGTAAAAAACTTTGAAGTAGATAAAGCGATGAACATCGCTGAAGAGGTGATATCCCGGTCGCAGGCCATAGGATATACTGCTGGTCGCGGTCTTGGTCTTTGCCTTAAAGGTTTTTGCTTACGGCTAAAAAGCGACTATAATTCAGGAATAGAAATATTAAATGAAGCATTAGAAATAGCAGATAAGACAGGCAATAAGACAATAAAAGCAGTAGGTCACTACTATCTGGGCAACATATATCGTGATCTGGGCGACCTTGCCAATGTGCTCTATGACTACGAAACAGCACTGGCCATCAACCAGGAAATGGGAGACGAATACTATATGGCAGTAATTCAGTCCAGTATATCCAACCTACTGTTTGATTTCAATGACTTGTCCGGCGCATTGGAATATGCTTTGAAATGCCTGCCAATTTTCGAAAGGGTAAATAACGTCAACAGCCTGCTCAATATACACAACACACTCGGCAACATATATTTCAAGCAAGAAAAATATCCTGATTCATTAGGGGCATTTGAGCAAAACCTGAAACGCTCCGAACCCGGAACATCGGCTTATATTATTGCAGAAAGTGGCATGGGAAAAGTATACTATAAAATGGGTGACTTGTATCATGCTGAAAAATTCCTTTCATCCGCCCTACTTAAATCTAATGAACATGGAAATGTAGAGGTAAGAATCACCTGTAACTATTATCTGGGAAGTATATACATGGATGAGGATAATAGTAATGCATCACTCGAACATCTCAATGCTGCACTTGTAATTGCAGAAGAATATAAACGCCGCCAGGACCTCATGGGCATTCATGAGCAGCTTTCAGCACTGTACGAGAAGATTGGCGATATACCCAATGCGTTTAGATTCATTAAAACTTTTGAAAAACTAAAGGATGAAATATTTAAACAGAATGTTTTTAATGAACTGAACAATCTACAGGTTCGCCAACAAATAGAGCTCGCAAGGAAAGAAAAAGAAGTAGCAGAAAGAGCCGCACAAATAAAACAAAAGTTCATGGCAAATATGAGCCACGAAATTCGTACTCCAATGAACGCAATAGTGGGTATGACCCGACTCATATTATCCAAAGACCCAAGACCAGAGCATCTTCGCTATCTCAATGCCATTCGTATGAGTGCAGACAATCTGTTAGTGATAATAAATGATATACTCGATTTTTCAAAAATAGAAGCTGGTAAAATAACTATAGAAAGCATCGACTTTAATTTGCGCGAAGTAATGCAAGGTCTTTATGATATGCTTAATACCAAAGTGCAGGAAAAAGGCATAGAACTACTTATAGATGTAGACCCAGAACTGCCTCACATGGTGAAAGGTGACCCTACTAAACTCAATCAGGTACTGATAAACCTTGCCGGAAATGCAATCAAATTTACAGAGAAAGGATCAGTAGAAATAAAAGCTGTATTACAAAATTCAAGCGACAATCAATTAACGGTTCGTTTCGATGTAAAGGATTCAGGTATAGGTATCGCACCTGAATATGTAAATACTATATTCGACAGTTTCACACAGGCAGGCAGCGATATTACACGGAAGTTTGGCGGCACCGGCCTGGGACTTAGTATATCAAAACAACTAACCACCCTCATGGGTGGCGATATAATAGTGCAAAGCCAACTGAATGTAGGCAGCACTTTTTCCGCAATAATAGTTCTTGAAAAATCAGAGTTACAACACGAGGTAAAAAAAGAAGAAAGGCTGGACGACGAAAAAATGGAAAAACTGAATAAACTAAAAATACTTCTGGTTGAGGATAATGAATTTAACCGAATGGTAGCAGAGGATACGCTGAATGAAATACTACCCGGCATAGAAATAATTATGGCAGTAAATGGTCAGGATGCAGTAGACAGATTGAAGAACGAATTGTTCGACATAGTGCTTATGGATATTCAGATGCCTGTGATGGACGGGGTTACTGCTACGAAAACGATACGAAATACACTTACTGGTCATGCCCAAAAAGTAAAAATCATAGCCATGACAGCAAATGTGATGCAGGAAGATGTAAAAGAATATCTGGCATCGGGGATGGACTCCTATGTGTCGAAACCATTCAACCCACATGAGTTGCTGATGCGAATGTATGAAGTGATGAATGGAATAACACCTATAGGAAACAGCAATAAAACTAAAGCTGCATCGACCAATCCCCTACCAGCCAAAATAACAGATATGCATTTCATATCTGGTTTCGCAAATGGCAACGCAGAAAAAATACAAAAATACACTAAGATGTTCCTCGAAAATGCGCCTAAAATGCTGGCGCAACTGGAGCAGGGAGTTGCAGCAGGCGACCATACTACTATAAAAATTGCATCACACTCACTGAAACCACAGATGACCTACATGGGAATAAAAGAAGAGATAAGTAAAATAGCCGAAATAGAACACGCTGCCGATGCCAGAGATGACATAAAGAAAATTGCAGCGATGTTAAACAATCTGAAATCAGTATGCATAAAAGCATTTGAAGAACTAAGTAATAATTGACAAGCTAAAATGCGAGCGCAATTATCAGACAATAAAAGAATAGTTAGATATCAATAAACATCAGGCATATTCTGGTTTTCTACGGGTAGCTTTCACTTCTACTATCCCCTGAAACAGATACATTTTGCCGTTGTTTATGTTGCGGCACTTTGTACGTGTACGCAACTTTTGCAACTTCTGGTAAACTTCTCCGTCTTCTGTCTCAAAAAACTGGTTCATACCAACATCGTCTACGAGTTTGAAACCAGGTTTGTGTTCATCATATCTATACAATGCTTTGAATAACTCAGCATCGGTGCAGGTACTGGCAGCAGGATTGTGCAGGTAAGCAGATAATGCTTTCTCCACGTCTGACGGGAAAAACCTTTTACCCATGAAGGGGATAAGTATATGCCTGAACTGGGTCTTCCATTCATTGCCATGCGGTGCTGCCTTGTGGTGAAAATGAACAAAAGTAAAGAGGTGCGCTAACTCATGCAGCAGGGTTATCAAAAAACTATAAGGATTCAGGTTTGCGTTAATGCTGATGCGATGACAAGGCACATCGGGGGTAGGATGCCGGTAGTCGCCAAGCACAGACCTGCGCTCATTGGTGAGTGTAAGGTGAATAGTATGCGAACTAAAAAATGGAGCTACCTGCTCGTAAGCACCATTCGGTAAAAACTGCGACAGAAAGCTGAATGATTTTTCCTGCTTTTTCATTTTTTAGAAATATTTTCTGATTACTCATCAACTCCCGCATGCAGCGCACAAGAGATATTTTTACTTTTCTTTCTTCGCTGTTCTAGACAATAATATTGTTTCTACTATTGAATATGCAGCATATACACCAAACAACACAAATACAGAAGCTTTGTGTATGTGACTTTTATTCAGAACCACATATATCAATACCCCAAACATACATACCATAAGCTTGAGCAATGATGCACTATATACGCCCCTTACAAAAGCATGAGGTCTTCCCACTATTTGCTTATTCACCAAAGTGTATGCGGCCAATGAAAGTGCCGCCATGATTATATTAGCTATTTGCAATGCAGCAATGTGGTACTCCGGTGCATACACTTTCATGATGCGGAATGTTACATCCAACAATAAAAAAACTATTACAATCGCTATTACAAACTTCCGCTTCATTTTTTACTACTATTTAACTCCTTTACCAACTGCCATAAGGAAATGGACAATGAAAGTAAGGGGAATAAAATTAAAAACAAAGGTATTTTCCAGTTTGTCTGTTTATCTATCTGATGCCCGCCCCATACCGCTACCAGCAACATTACCATCCACTGAGTGGCAAGACCCGCATATCTCATCGGCCCCGGCGATGTAACTTTTTTCATATACACACAATTAATCCTCCAATTATAACATTCTTGTCGAAATTACAGGTTGGCGGCAGAAAATCGTAAAATCATTTTGTTAATTTATAATTATCAGTAGCAGCCGCGAAAGATGGTTGAAAATTTCATTTTTTGCCTATTTTTGGAAATTGCGGTTGATTACAATCACTAGGTATAAAATATACTATTTGCGCTCTTTCTGCGTTAAATACGTATTAGAAAAGAACATCAGATTGAAGTTCAGTGTAATATCATTTTTTGTATTAGTTTTTTTTCTTTTATCTAGCCCTGCTGAATCTTATTCTCAGGCGACCAAAAAGAGCGGCGCAGACAGCGCAAGGCTTGCCCGTGCCCATACAGATAGTATAGCAAAAGCAAAAAAAGACGCTATAGAAAATACAACAAAAGCCAGACAAAAGACGATAGATAGTGCAAAAACTGCCAGAGAATACAAACTGGATAGCGCCACTAAAGCACGCAAGCACCTAGCAGACAGCACCGCACTGGCACGCAAACACAAAACCGACAGCACTGCAAAAGCCAGAAAAAAAATAGCAGATAGTACTGCCTCCGTCCGAAAATATAAAGAAAGCAAAAAATACAGAGATAGCGTAACAAAATCCAAAAACACAAAAACAAAAGCCTTACAAAGTTCAAGACAAGCACGCCTTGACTCTGTGCAGCAATTACGTGCACACAAAACTGACAGTAATGCCAAAGCCAGAAAAAAAATCACTGACAGCACTGCGTCAATCCGAAAATATAAGGATAGCAAAAAATATAAGGATAGTGTTACCAAATCTAAAACAGCAAAAACAAAAGCAATACAGAAAACCAGACAGGCCCGAATGGACTCTGTACAGGAGCTCCGGAAGCACACCACAGATAGTGTAGCTCAAATGCGAAAAACGCGAACAGACAGCATAAAGACGGTACAAAAACACCGCACAGACAGCCTCGCAAAAGTAAAAAAATACAAATCAAGTAAACGATACACCGATAGTGTAACCCTGGTAAGAAGGCACCACTCAGACAGTATAAAAGCAGTACAAAAAGAGAAAAGAGATGCTATAGCATCTGTGAGGAAACGCTCGCTTGATAGTGCTAAGATATCCCGTACACGCATACTGGATAGCACAAAAAAATCGAGAGCCAAATATATGGACAGCGTGAAGCTGGTGAGAAAAGCAAGAACGGACAGTTTGGCAAAAAAGAAGGAAAGTAAAGATAAACTTGCCAAAACCAAGGAGAAAAAGAAAATGGAAGATCTGAAACTGAAAATAGATCTGAAACAAAAAAAGGAAAGGGAAGCATGGTCTAATAAATCTATGCTAAAAAAGAAATGGGGCCCTGTACGAAAAACCACCCAAAACTCTTTTACACACTACAACTATTACTTCAATGCCAACAGAAAAATGGATGAAGCCGAGCAGAATATGCAACGGATAAAAAAAGAAAACTATGACTCCCTGATAGGCATTTTCCCCTTCGACCCCAATAAAGACTCATCTATTCTGGCATCAGACATGGACAGCATAATACGCAAGGTTTCTGTAGGTATACAGATACATGACCCCCGTATAAAATGGTCGGATGACATGTATCTGTTGCTGGGGCAAGCCTACTACTACAAAGGGAGTTACGAAAATGCTTCAATTGCATTCCGATATATTATCAGCAACAACCAGAAAGAAAAAAACAAAAAAGGCAAAAAGAAAGGTGGATACAGCTCTTCAGGCAAATCGAAGGATGGCCCCTCGATACTTGACAAGAAGAAAAAATCTAAGCTCAACTTTTTACAACACAAATCTGTAAATGAAGATGCTATTTTGTGGCTGGCACGCACCTATGCCACAGCCGGTCAGGTAGAAAACGCCGAGTCTGTTTTGTCTTTGCTGGAATATGATGCTAATTTGCCGGATAACCTCAAAGGACGCCTTGCAGTAGAAAAAGCATTTGCATATCTCAAGCTCGATAATTATGCTGAAGCCTCAAAGCAGCTAACAATAGCCGTAAACGACAACTATCTGCCTGAATCACTCAGATTGCGAATCGCTTTCCTCAATGGTCAGTTGCTAATGAGAAGCGGTGACTATGCCGAAGCAGCCGAAAGCTTTGAAGAGGTGCTGGAACACTTCCCTAAAATAGAAATGGATTTTTATACGCGTAAATACATTGCCTACAACAAGCTGATGGCCGGACAACAAGTAGCAGACGCGATGACCCCCTTAAAGAAAATACTGAAGGACGGCAAATATACCGGGTACTATGATCAGGTATACTATGTACTGGGCCAGTTGGCAGTAAAAGCCAGTAAAAATGAAGAAGCAGTTACTTACTTTACAAAAAGCACTGCCACTCCAAAAGCAACCAAAAAGCAAAAAGCACTTTCATTTGCAGCACTTGGGGATGTATACTATTCAACATCCCGATATGCTTATGCTAAGAACGCTTACGATAGTGCCGCAAAATATTCGGGCGCTGCATCTAAAGACAAAGCAGTAGCGGCGGCAGTTCAAAGAAGTACTGGTCTCAATGAAATCTCAGGGCCTTCAGCTACCATTCATGAGCAGGATAGTTTACTTGCACTTGCTGAAATGAGCAAAAAAGAGCAGCAAGCTGTGGTGCGTCGCTACCTGCGCGACCTGGAAAAGAAAAAGCAAGACAGCTTGTTAAGGGCGGAAGATGCATCAACAGCAAGCGCTGTACCGGCAGAACCTGAACCTGAAAAAGCCGGAACTGCCAGCTGGTACTTCGCAAACCCTACATTAGTGTCTCAGGGTACTACCGACTTCAAACGCAAATGGGGTAACCGACCGCTTACTGACAACTGGAGACGTGCAGCAGCTGCCCCTCTGACCGGCGCACCTAAGGCTGACGGTACTTCCTCCGAAGATGAAGATAAAGATGAAAGCACTGTTTCAGGCGAAAAAGGCGCACCAACCGAAGCAAGCCTTTTAGCAAGAATCCCTAACACGCCACAACAAAAAGAACAGTCCATTAAAATTCAGCAAAAGGCTTATATCCTTTTGGCGCAGGCTTACGTGAAGCAACTGGAAGACTATAATCAGGCATTGCATACGTTAGATACGCTTAACAAAAGATACCCTGCTCACAGTCAGAAAGAAGAAGAATTGTTTCTTAGATATCAGATTGCTGTAAAGCAAAACAAACTGGATAAAGCACAGGAATACAGCAATGAACTGCTCTCAAAGTATCCAAGATCGCAGTATGCTAAAATGCTGAACCCCAAACAAAGTGAAAGCAAGCCGGTCAATGAAAACACTACGGAGGTCTCCTCTTATTTCGACGAGACCTATGCGCTGCTGATGCAGCATCAGTATACCGAAGTGTTGATGCGTACTGATATAGCAAAGAAAAAATTCGACCATCCGGTATACAAAAAACGCTTTGAGGTAACCGAGGCAATGGCCTATGCCGGCTCCGGAAATTTCGACATGGCAGACACTGTAATATCCAAGTTTATTAAAAAAAACCAATCAGACTCCCTTACGCCATGGGCAAAAAGCGTCTATGCTTATATCAATGATGTTCGCAATGGCGGCAAACCATCGTGGTATAAAGAGGGATCACCTCCTCCAAGTATTGCCGATGCAAAAAAGAAAGAAGTAAAAGATACACCTGCTA
Organism: Taibaiella sp.; assembly: GCA_021740995.1. Lineage (GTDB taxonomy): Bacteria > Bacteroidota > Bacteroidia > Chitinophagales > Chitinophagaceae > Nemorincola. The sequence goes on along the minus strand of JAIOYR010000040.1, from coordinate 2,817 downwards.
CCCCATTGCCTGCTTTACCACCCGAACCGGTGATACCCGAAGCGCCTAAAGTGTATTCGTATCAGGCAGAAAGTGAGCATTACCTGATAGCAGTCTTACCTGGTCTTGACTCCCGCACTGCCGGACTCAAAAAAGCTATTTACAGATTTGATTCTGCAAAATATGCAGATGCACACCTTGAGCTAATTATAGATTTATTTAGCATGACACAGAGCGTAGTGCAGGTGAAAAAATTCAGTAATGCAGCTCTTGCAAAAACATATATGGACGACCTGATTCTTTCACCTGCTTTGAACAACTATAAGCCCGGTGAAGTAAACATCTATATTATCTCTGCAAACAACTATAAAAAGATGTTCGCTGATAAAAAAGCTGACGACTATCAGTCGTTCTTCAGTACCTATTATTCCAAATAATTGCTGCAATACTTTCCATCTACCATGCGCACACTCATAACCAATATAAAAGAACTGCACCAGACAGAATCCGATTCATCTTCTATCAATCGATTAGCAGGAGCTGACATGGCTACAGTTCCAAAAATTGAAAATGCCTGGCTATTAGCAGAAAATGGATTGATACATAGTTTCGGCTACATGGATCAACTCCGTGAATCCAATGCTGATGAAATTATAGATGCCACAGGACGACTGGTACTACCTGCATGGTGCGACAGCCATACGCATATTGTTTTTGCAGCACCGCGAGAGGGTGAATTTGTAGACCGGATTAAAGGAATAAGTTACGAAGAAATAGCAAGACGTGGGGGCGGTATTCTTAACTCGGCACGCAGGCTCAATGACATGGATGAAGAGCAATTGTATGACCAAAGCCTGGAACGCCTGCAAAAAGTAATGGCACAGGGAACAGGTGCAATTGAAATAAAAAGTGGCTATGGTCTGTGCCTCGAAGGAGAGCTGAAAATGTTGCGGGTAATACGCCGACTCAAAGAAAAAGTAAGCATACCAGTTAAAGCTTCCTTTCTGGCAGCACATGCCTACCCTGCCGAGTACAAACAAAATAAAGAAGGCTACATAAAATTAATTATCGACACCATGTTGCCTGCAATAGCAGGGGAAGGTCTTGCAGACTATATGGATGTTTTTTGCGAAGAAGGATTTTTTGGAATTCCAGAGACCGAACGCCTTTTGGAGGCGGGATGGAAATACGGACTAAAACCAAAAATACATGCCAATCAGCTCCACTACTCCGGCGGTGTGCAGACCGGGGTAAAGCACCAAGCGCTAAGTGTAGACCATCTGGAATGTGTAGGCGAAGCGGAAATAGCAGCATTGCTGGGCAGTAATACAATGCCGGTATTGTTACCTGGAGCAGCGTTTTTTCTGGGTATACAGTACCAGCCGGCACGGAAAATAATAGATGCAGGTCTGCCCGTATGTTTGGCCACTGATTATAATCCCGGCTCATGCCCATCGGGCAACGTACCGCTGCTACTTTCAATAGCATGCACACAACTGAAAATGACGCCAGACGAAGCAATAAATGCTGTAACCATAAATGGTGCAGCAGCTATGGAGCTGGAAAATGAGATGGGAACGATAAAACCTGGCAAACGTGCAAATCTCATACTAACAAATAAAATCAGCTCGCTCGCCCACATACCATACGACTACGGCAACAATCCCGTTTACATGCTTTTAGCTTAAGCTGGCATTTCATCCAAGATAATTAACGGAAAAATACTACCTACGTTATACATGGAAATGTAAGCAGGTGTATTGTGATTTTTAATTAAAAAAAATAAATTTGTACATTAAATATTTTTCCTACCTTTATTATATACATCTAATTTTCAGGCAAGTATAAAAACCAACCTTATGAAATCAAACTTTATCTTATCGTGTATCCTGGCTATGCTGGCAGCATCGCCCAATGTAAGAGGCCAAAGTATAGGTCCAAGTGTACTGAATGCTAACGGGGGCTCTGGCACTGCCGGGGGCAATACCTTTGAATGGTCTATAGGTGAGACAATGGTAAGTACTTATACGTCCTCATCCATTGTCGTTACACAAGGCGTCCTGCAACCCACTTCAGGCACTACAGAAATTGCAGATAATACGCTAGCGCCAAGACTCGATGTGTTTCCGAATCCATCCAGCGCTCTCGTTAACCTACAGTTCAATGCACCTGCACAGGGCACACTGACTTACCGGCTCTCCGATCTGCTGGGTAGAGTGATTCAGGAAAAAGCAATAGAAGTGAATTCAGGAACAACTACCCAACAACTAAATATAAAAGACCTTGCCTGCGCTACATACATGCTGCAAGTGATGTACAAAACAAAAGGGAATAATGAAGAGTCTGCAACTTATAAAATCCAAAAATTAAACTAAACCGATTTTTAACCTACAAAACGAAACTTATGAAAAAAATAATACTATCCGCCTTTTTATTTCTTTCGTGCTACGGAGCATGGGCGCAGGCACCCCAAAAGTTTAATTATCAGGGTGTAGCACGAAACAGCACAGGTGCTCCGCTGGCAAGTGCATCACTAAGCCTCAGACTTACCATCAAGGATGGCTCTGCAACGGGAACAACCGTATATCAGGAAACGCATACCACTACGACCAATGCTTATGGCCTCTACAATGTAGCAGTAGGTACTGGCACCGTAGTGAGCGGTACGTTTGCTACAGTTGCATGGGGTACCGGAGATAAATACATGCAGGTAGAAATAGACCCTGCAGGTGGCACTTCATACACCAGTCTGGGTGCCAGTCAATTATTAAGTGTACCATTTGCGCTGAATGCGCTTAACGGTCCAGCAGGTCCTGCGGGACCAATGGGACCAATGGG
>JAIOYR010000133.1 GCA_021740995.1 Taibaiella sp. | reverse complement strand
AGTTCCTGTTGGTTGGGGTGAGCCATTTTTCAACTCTATAGAGTCTGTTATAAGCCATGCTGTTTTTTCTATCCCGGCAATTAAGGGTATCGAATTCGGATCTGGGTTTGCTGCAGCAGGCATGACAGGCAGCACACACAACGATGCTATTACAAATGCCGAAGGTCGAACTGCGACAAATAATGCGGGGGGAATAAATGGGGGAATTTCTAACGGAAACGAACTCACCTTCAGAGTGGCAGTAAAGCCCACCAGCAGCACACCACAACCACAAAACACCTGGAATAATACGGCACAATCTGTAGTGCCATTTACCGTGAAAGGCAGGCACGACCTATGTATTGCACTACGCGTACCCGTTGTGCTGGAAGCCGTTACCGCCATCGCTCTGGCCGATCTTCGTTTGGTCACGCCACTGTAATTTCACTTCTTGTTAATCAAGTTTTAATACTTCGTTAGTGCTTTCTGGCATCGTTTTTGCCCCACTATTTCTGATAATTTATTTTAACTAAAACCTAAAATCTCAGAAATGAAAAAACTGTTACTCCTCGCTATCACAGGAACTATCGGAATTTCGGCATTCGCACAGCACACAGCTATCACCAGCGAATCAAATGTCAGGATCGTAAACGGTCAACATTATTTACCTATCAGCGCGCAGAACACTGCGGCTAAAACAACAGGACTGGGTGACACGCTCGGCCTTACTCACTTTGGTTCGGACGACACCACGACCATTTACAGTTTTGTGAACGACACGGGTTGTGTACTGGGCACCAATGCATTTGGCGACAAGGGCTTTGCAGAACGCTATGATTTCGCAAGCACAGACAGCACAATGAAAGTGATAGGGGTAGTCGCTTTGTTTGGCGGCACTATCACACCGGCATCTACAAAAACAATCACACTGAATGTGTGGAGTCAGGCGGCAAAAACCGTTTCTTACCGTCCTACAATTTTTGACAATGGCCTTCCGGGCTCTGTACTTACTTCAAGGATAGTGCCTATTACGCAGTTGGGCATAGGATTGGCAGACACTGCAGCAGATACTACTAAGGCATTTGTATTTGCAACGCCTACAGCGTTTCTTACAGATAGCTTCTTTGTAGGATATACTATCAACTATACATGGGCTTCACTTGCAGGTGACACTATAGGTCTGTACAGCAATCAGGACAACGAACGTAACGATCCCGTTTTCTTTCCTTTTTCTACTTCAGACACTACCATCAACAATGTAAATGTCACTCAATCTGCTGATGGTGCATGGCACGACAATGCAGTAGATGGATATGGACTACTTAACAACCTTTCTATATTCCCTATTGTTATCATAGGACCAGGCACTGTAGGAGTACCGGCTGTAACCCGTAAGGACTTTACCTTCTACGGCAACTACCCTAACCCTGCAACCAACACCACTAATGTGAAATTTGCACTTGCAGCTACTGCCGATGTTACACTGAGTGTAATGGATATGAGCGGTAGAATGATCTCCACCATCAGCGAGAAAAATCTTACAGCAGGCACCCATGAAATAGCTGTAAATACATCGGCACTTCCGGCAGGCGAATACATTTATGCAATTCAGACCAGCAATGGTGGTGGAATTGCCAGTAAAATGGTCGTGACCCGCTAAAATAGTCGACACAGACAAAAGACTTAGAACCCTTAATCTATACGCCCCGGCAGTTGCCGGGGCGTTTTTTATGCCATCATTAACGGTTGTTTATCTATAAAGTAATTAAGTAACCGTATTTTTACGCCCTGTTTAAACAACCTAAATGAAGAAAATCAGTATAGTTGCCGTTGCGTTGCTACTTACTTGCAGTGCCAGTGCGCAGAAAACCATGCACGGCCACGAGCCGCAACCTGTCAGGTCAACCAGGTATGCAGCAAAGACTACCGCCATTGGCGATACGCTTACCTTGACCAATATTGGGGCAACAGATACCACCCGGCTGCTTTACATGCATACCGCATCTGGCTCAGGCCCCACTACAGGCACCAATAGCTTCAACGACAAGGGATTTGCAGAACGTTATTATTTCAATGCAGAAGATAGCTCTGTAAAGATTATAGGTGTGGTTACACAATTTGGAGGCGCTGTAAACCCAGCATCTGCAAAAACTGTAACGCTTAAAGCCTGGAGTCAGGGATCTCCGCAAATGATCACTGCAAGGACTTACTACGAAGGCTTTCCTGCTACACTGATGGATAGTATTGTTGTTCCGGTAAGTCAATTGGGAATCGGCACAACCGCTGACACCATGAAAACTTTTATGTTCGCTGCGCCAACAGGATTCCTCTCCGATGCTTTTTTTGTAGGCTACACGATCAACTACAACTTCCTTACACTCGACGGCGACACAGTTGGACTAAAGACATCGACCGACGGAAACCGCACTGCTGCCTATTCCAGAATCAAGTATAACAAGAACAGCGCAGGTGACACGCTTTCGGTAGACACGCTCATAAATGTGCAGAATGCTACCCTATGGACCGATAATCAATGGCACGATAACTATACCCAGAACGACTCTTTGTACAACAATCTGGCGATTTTCCCTATCGTGGTAACTGGCGCCCCTACAGGTATTACAAGTGTGTTCGGCAAAGGACTCACTTTGTTTGGTGCGTCACCTAACCCCGCTACCAACAATACTTCTATCAGCTTTTCTGTGGCAGAACGCAGCAGTGTGTCTGTATGTATTGCAGACATAAACGGGCGGATAGTAATTGCCGATAATGCCGGCGAGCTGGAGGCTGGGAAGCATACGATCAGTGTAAGTACTGATGCACTCCCGGCCGGAGACTACATTTACCTTGTACGGACTACAGGTGGACAGGGAATCGCAGGCAAATTGGTAATCGTTAAAAATTGATTGTGATAGTGCTTACTGGCACCGCTAATAATTTTCCTTTTTACGCAATTACTCGTTACTTTTGTCATAAGTAATACAGAATATGAATAAGAATAATACAAACATTATCATTGCCGTTGCGTTGGTGCTTATTGCTGCCACCGCACGTGTTGCCAGTGCAAGTCTGCAAATGCCCAACTTTGTGCCTATTGCAGCTATAAGCCTCTTCAGCGGTGCTATTTTGAAGGACAAGCGTGCATTTGCATTCCTTATCCCACTACTGGGACAGTTTGCTGCTGACGTATATTTTCAGTTATTCACTTATGTACCGGGATTCTACTGGGCGGTAGATCAGTTGTTCACTTACGCTGCTATAGGCGGTGCTACTGCACTGGGTTTTGGCTTAAAACAACAAAAACCATTAAACATACTAGGTTTCACACTGGGTGCGTCTGCAATATTTTTCATCGTTTCCAACTTTGGCTACTTCGCACATGGCTGGAACGGCTATTCTTTGAGCGGACTTGCCAAAACCTACATAGATGCTATTCCATTTTACAAAAACTCTTTCATAGCAGATATGGCCGGTTGTGTAGTGCTGTTTGGCGGATACCATGCTTTGCTGAAATCGCAGATTGTAAGCCAGCAACACGCAAAAGCATAGTATTTACAATACATCATCTTTCAAATGCTCCGGTTATCCGGGGCATTTTTGTTTTGGGCGACTCTCTTCAGCCCATGTCCACAAAAAGGGGTTGCGAAATAAACTTGTAACAGGCATTTGTACTTTTGTTTCAAATCAGATTTTATGGCATTTCTTTATCACCCACCGGAAACTGTGCTCAATCCCGCAAAGTATATTCGCAAAACAGAAGTCTTGTATGACGGCGGCGATACCGGATTTTCGCTGGCAATAATCGACTGGGAAGGGCTGGAGCACATGGGAATGCGCTGGAATGTAGCCTTTAAGGAGCAGGGCGACGTGGAAAAACAAAATGGCAACATCACATGCCATGGCTCCCCTGCATTGAAAGGTGTGCCTTCCTGGTTCATTCTGCCCCGCGAAATATTTCACCCATCGCTATTCAATAGTGAAAGCAGGCACTTTATGGATCTTATCAAAAGCTGGCCGGGCGCACCAGCACACAGGGACACCACGGCAGCAGCCGTGTTCAATAGCTGTGCAGCTACCTATCAGGACAAATTCATGGATCTGGAGCTTTACCACGACACCTACGATCTGCTATGCAACCATATAAACCTTGAAACGGCTGCTGTGCTTGATGTGGCATGCGGTCCGGGCAATATATCCCGCTATCTGCTGAGCAAACAACCCGGATATAAAATAACTGGAATAGACCTCGCCGAAAACATGGTGGCCCTGGCAAAAAACAACAATCCGGAAGCAATGTTTGAAGTAACGGACTGCCGGGATATAAGCACCCTCACAGACAAGTACAATGCAGTGGTCATAGGCTTTTGTTTGCCCTATCTGAATGAGGCAGAAGTGCGCCAGTTGTTAACCGATGCCCATAATCTACTGGTGCCGGGGGGCTACATTTACACCAGCACCATGATCGAAGACGAGGTGAACAAGTCCGGATACAAAAAATCGAGCTCTGGCGAGCATGAACTGTTCATATACTACCACAAAGCTGCTTTTATAAAAGAGACACTGTCAAGCGCCGGCTTTGGCATAATAGAAAGCTGCACAAAGGACTATAGTGGTAGTGACGGGGTAACAAACACAGATCTTGTGCTGATAGGGCGTAAGTAGTTTGAGGACTCGTCCAGGTTCGTCTACTCAGTCACCACCATACAACACAAAACACCGAAATAGCGGGAAATAAAAAAGCCTCCCGGAAAGGAGGCTTTTCAAAAAGTGACTTCGTTGGGACTCGAACCCAAGACCCATACATTAAAAGTGTATTGCTCTACCAACTGAGCTACGAAATCATAAAACTAAGAACTATTACTACCCGTTCGTTTCCGAATTGGTGTGCAAAGATAAGGATATAGTCTTTCCTACAAAATATTTTTGAAAGAAAATTATTCCTACTGCCAAAACCCGCCACTGGAGGGACTTCCGAAAGAATTTAATTAAATAAATCTAAAAATTAAAGAGCAGTTTCACATTCAGCAATCTTGATGTTAGCCTATTGGGCACAGCATAAACATTACTCGTACTTTGATCCTGTATCCATGTGTAAGACAATGTGTTCTGTATACTCAACAGGTTAAACACTTCGAAACTACCCCAAATACTTTTGATATTGTTGAAAAAACTATGCGCATGTTGCTCTCTTTTCTCCCCATCGAGCAGCAGTGCAGAGAAACCTATATCAACCCGCTTATAGTCGGGTATCCGCAATATATTCTGATACAGGTGCCCCTGTGGCGGCCCCACCGGCAACCCACTTGAATACAGCAGATTTATATGTGCTTTGAAATTCTTGTTCTTAGGCAGATAATCCTCAAAGTACATACCCAGCATAAACCGCTGATCGGTAGGCATGGGGAAGTAGTTATCATAGCCTGCTATTCCGGGGCTGTCTATAACCTTCTGAGCAGCTTTTAGTATGCCAAGGCTTATCCATGAGGTTGCACCCTCTACCAGGTCGCCAT
>JAIOYR010000039.1 GCA_021740995.1 Taibaiella sp. | reverse complement strand
GCAAGAGCGTATATTGCTGCAATAAGCAAAGTAAGATTGGGCCCTCCTATTCTATTCCTAAGCTCAGCATTGTAAAAGGCTTTGTTGAGAATACTGAATGGGTAAATGCGATGTAGTAAGGCTGTAAAAGCAATACCACCCAAACTGAGTATGTAACAACTAAACTCTGTAATGATGAGTGTGCCACTGCTCAGCAGTCTTTGTGCGGCAGGCTTGCGCAACGATGTAGCAAGAGGATCAAGCAGTTCGAGCTGCTCTGCAATCATTATCCTTTCTTCTCTGAATTCTGCCAGCAAATCATCCTTCAAGGTTGTCAATGACATGGATAAAGTTTGTTTCATACAAAAATAACGCAGGGATAACACAAATGTGTATAATAAGTATCCACACAATGTTAGTAAGTGTGGGATAAATGTGCCAGAGCATTCAGTTTCTGAATGTTAAAATTTATGTCGGGAAGAGACACAGACAGAAATTGACAATTTTTTTTGCAGCAAGTTCTATCTTTGAGATGCATAATCTTACATTATCTAAAAAAAGCAAATCAATGAAACGCATATTATCAATGGCTCTACTTACATTGATGGCTGTAAGTACCGAATCTGCCGGAGAGGTAAATTATTTCAACAAGTCGTGGGAAGAGATAAAAGCAAAAGCCGCAAAGGAGCATAAGTACATAATGATAGACTGCTACACCGACTGGTGTGGCTGGTGCAAAGTAATGGATAAAGAAACCATGAGTGATGATGCGGTGATTAAAATGATTCAAGAAAACTTCGTAGCTGTAAAAATGGATATGGAACATGGAGAAGGGGTGAAACTTGCCCTTAAGTACCACGTATCGGGTTTTCCATCATTCCTTTTTTTCAATCCGGAGGGAGCATATGTGTATCAGGCCGTCGGATACCAGAAAAAGAATCAGTTCATAAAACTAATGAAAGATGCATTGGACAAAACCAAGCAAATTTCCGCAACCGGGTTCAGTAAGTCCATAAACATTCCCTTCCCGGAAATGTATGTAAAAGCACATGCTGAAAATGGTAAAAGAGCCTTTCCAAAAACCGAAGAAGTAATCACATATCTGGACAAACAGAAAAACATGTTTTCAGAAGAGAACTGGGCAGTACTCGCGGATTTTGATGCAGGCGAAAAACACACAAAATTCTTTTTCGACAACATAGAAAAGTACAGAAAGCTTTATGGACGCGTAAGTGTAAATGACAAGCTGAACTCTGTGCTGGGCAACAAGCTCAATAAAGCTATAAAAGAACAGGACCCCAGAGAATTTGCTGCCCTGCTGGAAATGATAGATAAGTACATGGCAGAAGATGCTGCCGCATCTGTAATCTACTGCAGCATTGCCTATTATAAAGGCACAAAAGAATGGGGAAATTATGCGGTTGCAGCAAACGAATTCATACTCAAAAATGGCTATGATAACACCAGTTACATCAACACCGTATGCTGGGACATTTTTGAAAACTGTGATGACAAAAAAGTGATAAACGAAGCCTGCACCTGGATGAAAGAAGTAACCAAAAAAGAACCAGACTATAATTACTTAGACACTTATGCCTCGCTATTGTACAAGAGTGGTCAAATGCAGGAAGCCGCCACCATAGCCAATAAAGCCATTGAAACCGGCAAGAAAGCAGGTACTGATGTAACAGCAACGGAAGAACTACTGAAGAAAATAATGGAAAAGAAATAAGACCAATCCCGAAACTGAAGGATGGTTAAAAAAAAAAATAACACATGCTCCGCATCCGTTTCTTATCACAGAATCAGTAACGGCTTCTGAGGAGCATGTGTATTTTTCTTTACCGGGTAAAGTTAGCTGCGCTTCGCAGATCGTTTTGCCATCCGCTTCAGCTTGCCATGGCTCAGCCATTTGCTTCGTGGCTTGCCTTCCAGTGCGCTCTGTACATCCAGCAGGCGGGGCGTAAGCATCTTTAGGTTACCGGTAGGCATGTCAATCAACAAACCCGATCCCGCTCCGAAAATAATGTCTAGCCATATTAAATTTCTGCTTGCCTTTGGCACCAGCTCTACAGTAGCACGTTTGTTCATAGATGGCGAATATAATTCTATGGTGGCTTTCTGTTTTGCAGGGAGGCTTATAGCAGAGGTATAGTAAGTGGTAGTTGCGGTTGCGCCTATATTGGACGAGGAAGCAAAAGCCTCCATTGTTTTTGGCAATTTATTACCACCGGAGCTTACCTCAAGGTCCTGAGGCGAACGCATTAGCGACACTTTAGACTTGCCATGGGTAATAGCATTATTCAGTGTACCAAAGCAACAGCCGTTGAGCATAATGGCAGCAGTGGCTACGGTGAGTAGCGAAAGAGACTTGTTCATTTCTAACATTTTTTTGGTTGAACGAAAAAAGAAAATAGATAAGATGTGATACCTGCTACCACCTCGTAGCTGATAGCACAAAACTAGTTTCCATTCATCGCTTCTCTCTTACACTTTAGTAGTATTTACCGGCACCCAATCACAGCATTCACAACCAGATATTACATAAACAAAAAGTTCCCGGAAGCCTTGCCAAGCAAGCCGTCCGGGAACCTGAAAAAATCTAAGCTACAATTAATCTCTCAACTTAAGATTCATTTCCACACGGCGATTCTTGGCTCTGCCGGCAGCGGTTTTGTTTGTGGCTACATGTACATTTTCACCATGACCTTCCGTATCCAGTCTTTCAGATGGTATTCCTTTGGTTACAAAGTAGCTCTTTACTGATGCCGCACGCTCTCTTGAAAGTATGAGATTGCTTTCGTCATTACCTACATCATCAGTATGGCCATCTATCAGCATATAGTAGTCTTTGTACTCATTGAGTATATCCACTATTTCATTCAGCAGCGGATAAGATCTTGTTTTGATTACAGCTTTTCCTGTTTCGAACTCAAGTGCAGTAGCTGCAAATGCAAGGCGCTTTTTAACCTGTATACTTATTTCCGGACAACCATAGTTTGAAGCCGGGCCTGCTTTCAGCGGACACCTGTCTACGTTATCTGCTATACCATCTCCGTCTGTATCCGGACAACCATTGAATGCTGCAGTACCTGCTTTTAGCGGACACTTGTCTGTATTATCAGGCATTCCATCACCATCTGTATCCGGGCAACCCTTGTATAATGCTATACCTGCCTGATCCGGACATACATCATCCATGTCTGCAATACCATCGCTATCACGGTCAGGACAACCACCCATTGCTACCGAACCTGCTTTATCAGGACAACGGTCAGATGCATCTGCTACACTATCCAGGTCTTTGTCAGGGCAGCCCATAGCCGTTTTAGAACCAAACTCTTTAGGACATTTATCAACTGAATCAAGAATACCGTCTTTATCCGTATCAGGATTAGGACATCCTTTGTATTCCCACTCACCCACTATACCAGGACATACATCCATTTTGTTAGATACTTTATCACCATCACTATCTTTGATTTTACGATAGTTAAGCGGTACAAATGCACCCATGTAGAAGTTAACACCATATTGGTTGTTTCCCAACAAGCCTAACATATCATCGCTACCCACATAAAAACCGGCAACACGAACACCCAGACCAGCTTTCAGAGATTTAGACTGCATTGCATAAGTAATAGGAAGCCCTACACTAAATATACGGGTATCGTAACGGGGAGTAACAGTAATCTGATTGTAAAAATAGTTACCTATCTGCTTACGGTCCGCAAGGTTATTGATAGATGTAAGATTTACGTAAAAGTCACCTGACAATTTGTAATCAAGACCCAGTACCAATGCAGTAGGCATGTGGTAAACAGTGCTTTTTATACCTGTATCTACTGTAAAGCCATTACCCTGTGCATATGCTTTAAAATCTTTATAGTTGTTTACATTATTGCTCAGTTCACTTCCTTTCAGATAGCCACTGCCAGATAATGCTGCCTGACGGTTGTCTTTTGTTTTGAAGGTGATACCACCTATATCTGTGATGGCTGCAGAGAAACGCAGCTTATACCTCGCTACACTATGGTCAGTGATTTTTGTTTTACCGTCCATATCATACTGGTGATCAGCAAACTTCGGACGAAATTCGTAGTAGAAACCAACATCACCACCTATTCCGGAACCACCTTTCTTTCCAAAGAAACGATTAAACAACTCACCATTAGATGTACCACTATTTACAGTAGATGTATTGTTGAGTATGTTGCTCGAATAAGAAACCTTAGTGTTTGATAAATGAAGGGAATCACTGCCGGCATAATAATTGGCATCGATGTTGTCTCCTTGCATACTAAGATAACCAATGCCACCAAGGTAACGGGCAGTGACACCTAAACTAAGGAAGTTTTTGCCGTGGTCTACTAATACACGACCATAAGAAATCCCTAACTCACTCCATGTAGCCGCATTCCATCTGAAATCTTTAGAGTTTTGGCTGTAGTTTCCACCGCCATTTGTCGCATATTGTGGATCCAATAAGGAGCGATACACTTTCTGATTCACGTCAGAGAATTGATTTGCTCCTCTCAGCCTTGTGCTCATTCCGATACTGTTTTTGTGATCAATGTTCCACATAAAACCTGGCCCACGCACCTCGGCATATGGCGCCATTAGGTTTACAGACTGCTTGTTATCAAACTTAAACACATCATTTACACTCAGTATTTCGCGTTTGTTTATTTTAGAAAAAAGATTGTCTTTGCTTAACGTTCCAAGATCGTTTTCCGCAAAACCGTTTATCCCAAACAGGTCAATTGTTAGCTTGTTTCGGGAGTCAGCAATACTTGCGGGGTTAAGATACGAACCGGTAGTACCACTCCAGTTGCTTGTTGCTACGCCCATCATTCGCTGTGCATCGGCCGAAAGCGATAATAGTCCGGTACAGGCTGCCGTTAATAATAAGTAATGTCTTTTCATGTGTTGCGATTTATGTTGATTGTTTTTTAAAAAATCTCTTCTTTTAAGTAATGTGAACCTTTGAGATGCAAAACTACGGTGACGCACACTGTAGACTATTACACAACTTCCGGTATTAATTGCATAAATAGCTGATTTGAAAACTACACAGCAATACCTTCAAACTATTGGCAGGAGTATAATAGTAGGAACTTAAATACTAGCGATAAAACGATGAAAGGTGTATCTCAGCAAAATCACAATACCTGTTTCGTTTGCAAAAAAACAGGTAACGAATGCTATACAAATAGCGCTCTATAGGCTATAGTAAAAGACAGATAAATCGTCTAGAATAATCGAAAAGAAACTCTTACATGCAATCAGGATAGAAAAAAACAAACCTATTTTATAAAAACACCGGCAGCCATGTTATAAGCAACATCAAACGCTGCTCTGTTAATTTGGAGAGGAATATTAAGCGTATCGCACCAATCAATTATATGTTCTGTAGCCATGTTGCCTACCAATTCATCTTCCGCCATTGGGCAGCCTCCTATTCCTTTTAGTGCGCTATCATATCTGCGACAGCCGGCACTATATGCAGCATCCATTTTTTCTTTCCAGGTATCTGGGGTAGAGTGAAAATGGGCACCAATCTGAATATCCCTGAACTCAGGAATCAGGCTATTGAAAATGTAGGTGATATTGTCGGGTTTTGCCACACCTATCGTATCGGACATAGCAATAGTTTTCACACCTAGTTGCGAGAGCGTTCCAACCTTCTTTATCGCTACATCAGCATTATATACATCGCCGTATGGGTTGCCAAAACCCATGGAGATATATACAACTAACTCTTTTTGATGCTGAACACACAAACGTTGAATCTCTGCTACCTGTACTAGAGACTGTTCAATGGTTTTGTTAGTATTTCTCATCTGAAAGGTCTCTGATACCGAAAGCGGAAAACCAAGGTAAGAAATTTCGTCGAACTGAACGGCTTCCTCAGCACCACGAGTGTTGGCTATTATTGCCAACAATTTGGTACGGGTAGCAGACATATCGAGCAACGGTATTACATCTTTAGTATCTGCTAGTTGCGGGATAGATTTTGAAGAAACAAATGAACCAAAATCCAAAACATCAAAACCAACTTTAAGTAATTGATTGAGATAAGCAGCCTTATCGGAAGTGGGTATGTGTTTGCCCCACCCTTGCATTGCATCACGCGGACATTCCGTTAATATCATTTGGATTCTATTGTTTCTTTTCAATATGGAATTTTGTCAACATTTTTAGTGAAACCTAACGACAAAACACCTGAGATTTTTGGGATACAAATTTACTGAATAATAAGCGGCATTAACCCACCAATACTGAAAGATTGTTGCTGGTAAGTGGTTTATTTAAGAATTGCTTTACAGATCTGTAATTATGCACTTTACTTAAATCCGCTTCATTTATAGAAGAAGAAATAATATAAATTGTATAGTTATTCACAATACTCTCCGGCAACTGTTCAAAAGCTTCAACGAACTCAAACCCATTCATTATCGGCATTTGGATGTCGACAAGTATTATCGTTCTAGACTGATCATCATGAGAAGAATTGCTAATAAATTCAAGCGCATCTTTAGCTTTTAGAAATGATCTTATCTGTTCACACTTTCCGGTGTTTCTGATTATCTTTTCAGCAATAAAGCAATCGAGCTTACTATCATCTATTACAATAAAATTCAGCTTTTTATTTTGCGTCATGTTTTTTTCCTGGTATAGTTACCTTAAATGTTGTTCCTTCATTTATTTCAGACGTAACTTCTATAGTACCATCTAATTTATTAAGTGCGTCTTTCACATTGTATAGACCCAAACCCGATCCGGTTTCTTCGGAAGTAGCTCTATAAAACATCTCAAATATATTTCTTATATGATCTTCATGTATGCCGATTCCATTATCACTAACTGTTATTATTAGATTATTCTCTATTACTTCTATCAGTACATCAACCTTTTTGGTACCTGCATTTTTTCTCTGATAGTTAAACGCATTAGACAAAAGGTTGTTTAAAATCATCTTAATAGAAATCTCATCAGAATAAAATGATTCATTTTGAATAACCTTAGATGTAAAGGTAATGTTATTATTTCTACCAGCAATCTTAAATAGTGCTGCAATATCTCCTAAAAGTGAATGAAAGTCAATTGCCGCAAATTGTAATAACCCCCTTTTTAGTTTGTAATATTCATGTGTATTCTTTATGTACTCGTCTAGTTTAGTAATTGCCTCTGCCATCATTTCTAGCAAATCAAACAATTCATCTTTATTGCTAATGCCTTTAGCCAAATCTAAAGCACCCAATACACTCAAAAGAGGCCCTCTTACGTCGTGTGTGATACTATAAGCAAATTTACCAAGTTCATCATAAGCAGATTGTAGCTCTCTGTTTTTAGCTACAAGTAGCGAATTAGTAAGATAAAACTTGTTTGCCTCTTCTATTGCTGATTTTATATCATTATCAGTCCATGGTTTCTTTATATACCTGAAGATATGTCCACGATTCACAGAGTCAATAACAGACTCTATATCAGTATAGCCTGTAATCAACATTCTTACTGGATCAGGGAACCGATCTCGTAATTCCTCAAAAAACTGAACGCCGGTTTTGTCAGGCATTCTCTGATCACACAGTATAACACTGATGTCCGGATTCGCATTGAGATATTCATAAGCCTGAGAAGTATTTACAGCTATATATATAGTGTAATCAAATCTGAAAGTTGCTTTAAATCCGTTAAGATTATTTTGCTCATCATCTATGTATAATATCTTTATTTTGTCTACTTTATTCACGGCTCTATTATTTTTGTATCAAAGGTAATTTTATGATAAAGTCTGTACCTTTTCCTAACTCTGAATTTATATTAATTATTCCATTATGCTTGTTAATAGTATTGTAAGCAATAGACATACCTAGCCCTGTCCCTTCACCTACTTCTTTGGTTGTAAAGAATGGTTCAAACATTCTTTTTTTCGTATTCTCATCCATACCTATTCCATTGTCTCCAATTATTATATAAATATAACGTTCATCATATTTTGTAGTAATTGAAATGATACCCCCTTCCATATCCCCAAACTTCTTTCTAACCGCGTAAACACCATTTGAAATAATGTTTAGAAATACCTGATTTAACTTACCTGGATAACACTCAATTAGCGGCAAATTGGCATAATTTTTTTGAATCTTTATTACATTATTCAATAGATTATTGGTAATAATCAGAGTAGATTCCAACCCTTCATTAATATCTGCTTTTTTGAGGTCATCCTCATCCAGTCTCGAGAATATCCTTAGCCCTTTTACAATTTCCGCAGTGCGGCTTGCACCCTCTCCTATCCCACTCAGCAATTGATCAATCTCCACTTTAAGATAATCATAGTCAATATCTGATTTGAATTCTTCAATTTGCTTTTGTTTCTCTGCTCTGGAGACATCATCCAGCGCAATTTTTTCCAATTGACTAATGGTATCAATTAATATCAGTACATCCCTGTTGAGGGGTTTCACATTTGATGTTACAAAGTTGATAGGATTGTTGATTTCGTGAGCTATACCGGCAGTAAGCTGACCAAGTGATGCCATTTTTTCAGATTCTACCAGCTGAGTTTCTGCTTCTTTCAAGTCTGTAAGAGCCGTTTCCAGATTCTGATTTGTCAGTTTCAATTCATGTGTACGTTCATTGACTTTCTGCTCCAAAACTACATTCTGCTCACGAACCAGCTTTTCATTTTCCTGTACAACCCGCAACTCATTTGCCTGTGACTCCTCTTTTTCCTTTCTGAAAATATTAATTTTATCAGCCAGAGCAAATGACAGAACTATAACTTCAATTGCAGAACCTATATTGAGTATATAATTGGTAAAATTATTGTAGGGAAGTTTTCCAATATCTTTTAAAATGAATATGATTATACCTATCAAAAATATCAGCCAGGCAGCAAGGAAAAATTTTGCAGAACGGTTTTTCTTCCGAATGGCATACACAGAAATTCCAACGATGATCAACGATGCCAACATGGCATTGGGTTGCAGCAATTGCTGGCTTAACCGATGATAACCGGAAACGCTAAGGACACAGTTTAAAATGTAAAATATATTAAGTAGATTCAATACATATATAAAGTATTTAGAGTATTTTTTAATCTGGAGGAAATTCTTAAAAAACTCTATCGCAAGAATACCTACAATAGCAGGAAAAAATATGATACTATGATTTGCAATAGCGGGATATGAAGGCCAGAAAAAACGGTAACTATATCCCTGTAATGCAATCTGTGTAAGACCTATAAATATGATAAAGAATACATAGTATAAATAACTCTTGTCCCTAACAGACAGAAAAACAAAAAAATTGTAAAAAACCATTACCGCTATAATTCCAAAATAAATACCGGTTAGTATATCTTGATTATTAAACGCCTGAAATGTAGCGGCAGAAGAACCTATGAATAGTGGAATCAAAATTTGCTCTTCGCTACTCACTTTTAAAAGATATTTCTGCGTCGTACCTTTTGGAATATATAACTGAAAAACAAAATTCTGATTTGGAATTTTCCTTTCAGATATCGATTGTTTTTCTCCGTTTACTGTCACCGAAACATTTCCATTGGTATCTACCGTGTATAATTCCACATTATCAATGAGGGGATACTGTAACGTTAGAAATACAAAATTATTGATGGTTTCATTTACCAACTCAAACCGAAGCCAAAATGTGGACTTTGAAATACCAAAATTGGGAACATCGGCTGTAGACAATTTGAAATTCGGAGAATTTTGTACTTGATCAAAACTGAGCTTACCTGAAGTATCCTCTAATATCTCAATTTGATTGCCAATTACGCTAATCGTTTTGGATTCCTTAAAACTAATTAGTCGGGCATTTGCATGCCCTACCAGCATAAAGGTGAAAACAAAAAAAAGTACAATTCTGATAGTGCCCATTTTTTTAAAAGAGAAAATCTAAATAAATAAAGGTCAAAGTAATAAATCTAAATTGATTTTTTTAAATTCAACTCATAATTAATCTCAAAGGTCAATTTCTCTGTTGATTCCTGTCTTACCTGACTTGGATTACTCCTCAAACTATTGATGATTACCCGATCATGCTCAGCAGCATGACTAAGATCATATATATCATTAATAACTGCAGCTGTTGCGACCAAACCTTCCTTGGGGTAATAAAAAGTTCCTTTATTTCCCAGTTGTTCCTCCACTACAAAACCTTTTTCCAGTGTGATACCTATTGTATGACTCCCACACAATACAAAAAGTGACTTCATAGGCAATTGTGCAGCAAGTGCTACTCCTGCTCTTGCAAGAAACAAAGTCCCAATACCCCATCCGGCAACAGAACGGGCATTCCACAAACCACAAATCTCACCAGTGCCGTTTATAGCATGCTTTTCAAGTAACTCCTTGACACTTGGGTCAAATTCTTTTATAGCATCATCCATTGGTAGTGGGAAATCTTTATCATAAAGATGAATTCTTGCTCCACCTATTGGAACATTGTCTTCTATTCTTTCCGCTAGTACTACATACACATTCGGATTGAAGATCCAACTATTATTTGCTGTAGTGATTTTTGTAATTCCGAATATTTTCAGCACCTCCATATGCTCACGGGCATACAAATTACAAGCTTCTTTATCATCAATCGCTCTAAATGCCCGCACCCTTATCATACATTAATAATTATATTTATTAATAGTCAATACTTTATTGATAGATTGTCTGTAAGACTTTACTTTCGGCTCATTCGCAATACTTAATCTAAAGAGAAAAACCTCTGCACTTCCTACTACCTCCGGGAAAATATTAATAAATTTATTGTGTAATTCTCCGAATTCAAATTTCATAAAATCAGGAAGACCTTCTCCATTTCCATAGTTTAAACGGGCAAAATGCAACGTGGCTGCCAACATTGGCTGCATGGATATTTTATGCTCTGTGGCTGTCAGCCACATTCTTTCTACAGCTATCCCTGCCTTAAGGAAGTTTGAAGTTGAAAACTCAGGCATAGTAATAAGGCCGACAGCTGAGGCACTGTTAATTGCTTTTTGAGCAATTTTTTCAAGTGCTTTACCTCCTCTCCATTCAGCCAACAATTTTACTACTTCCGGGTCTTTAACCAATTTTAGTCCTACCAGTTCAGATGGGGTTACGTCTACTGTAGCTATATCAATTCCGTCTGCTGTGGATTTACTATGTTCATCATCCCATCTGAGTTCCTTTTCATAAAATTCCATATGCCCTTCCGGATGTAACATACGCAATCTTTCAGATGCACTTATTATGTCTCTGAGTGCATCTAAGGTTTGATCGTCGTCTTTAATGAACAATCTTGCACCGGAAACAGAATTCACTGCTTCATGCAGACTTTGGTATACGTTTGCAGATATTGGCAACCTTTTACCAAGGTTACGATTCGTGCATCTGCTATTTATAAAAGAGAAAAGCTGCTCAGGACGGTGCAATAAGTTGAAATTAATAGTGCGTGTAAACTTAATAATTGCAATTAATTTCTTTTCTTTTATTTCAAAAGGACTTAAGACAATTCCTATATTCATCTTAAATGCCGCTATCTGTAAATTTTCTATTGCAGCACCTAATGCTACATAAGATGCCATATCCTGATAATCTCCAAAAGACAAAGATCTTACCCTATCGTGAAACAAATAAAGTCGTTTTCCCTGAAAATGCCACTTCCATGGCTGGTTGTTGCCAGCAGAAGGGGCTTTGATGGCTGCTTCTACCATCCTTTCTATTTCGGATATTTCCGGCACAAAATCTGATTCATCATCTTTTAATTCTACATTATTTACAAGCATCAGTACATCATGATCTGTTATCGGGGCAACAGGGTCCATTGTAGAAACGTAAGGCGATCGGGGTCTAGTATCTGGCAATAACTTTTCCAGATCAACGAAATACCTACCGGAATCAGTGAATTGATTCAAGAATATACGCCTGCATGTATCAGCTGTGATTGCCCCACCTAGTGCCACTGCTGAGGCTAGTTGCGGCCATGTGGTAATGGTTTGCTGAATTTCTACCATTGATGCTTTCATTCTTGGCGACAGCGTATCCATACCTGAAATAGGTAGCATATATGGCAACTTTTCTTCGCTGGTCTTCAAATTATTCAGTATCTCAAAATCAAGAGGCAAACCTTCTAACCATCCATGTATAATAAGTCGGTCCGGTTCAAGATCAAATCGCTCTACATCTACTGTTCCTCTGTCGCTAGCCTCCATCAGCACAGGCACCCCCAGTTCTTTTGCTTTTATTCTGCACAAAATTTTAATGTTCACTCCATCACATTCATCGATAACAATATTTAATGGTCCGCCTTTTGTGAAAAAATCATGAATATTTTCAGCATTAATACCTTCCGTATAACAAACAACTTTAAAATAAGGATCAATTTCTGCAATTTCCCGTGCTACCACATAAGCCTTTAAGATTCCTAAATTATGCACACCGGCTCTTATTCTATTTAGGTTGTTTAGTTCCAATGTGTCGAAATCAGCTATACGCAATTCGCCACACCCCCGCTCCATGGCAAGAGTGAGTGATACAGACTGACCTACTGACAAACCTATAACACCAACTTTCTTTTCTGCCAGCAACGTTCTTTCTGCTGTGGTTATCTTATTTCTATTAGCTGCCGTTCTCAAAGTAACAAACTCATTTTCGTCTAGGAGGTGAACAACCTTATTGCTCCAGGGATAATACACCCAAACACCGTAATCCGTTATTTCTTCTCCATGAAGATGTTCAAGTATTTTCTCGCTATATTCCTTTTTAGACAATGTCACTGTAGGATTATACACTTTTATCAACTCTTTGAGTTGATCCTCAATAGTATCGTAGACTTTTAATTGCGGATAATCAGTGAGCAGAGCCTCGAAAGATTTTCTGTCTTCAGGATTACTAAGTCTGAAAAAAACAGGCGTAAATACTATTTCATCCTGCTTTGAATTCCTTAGTTTATCGTAAATTATTTTTGTCAACACTTCCCGAAATTTTATTTTTAAACGAATAAGTTTTATTATTTTTACAAACGTAGTACATGCATGGGCTATCTCATTTTAACTATTCAAAATGACAAAAGAAAAAATAACCATATTGTATGTTGATGATGAAGTCAATAACCTTGTTTCATTTAAAGCAGTTTTCCGCATTAAATATAATGTAATTACCGCTATTAGTGGAGAGGAAGCTATAAAAATTTTAAGAAACCATACAGTTAATATTATCATAACAGACCAAAGAATGCCACACATGACCGGAGTGGAGTTTCTGGAGTCTATACTTGTTGAATATCCTGACCCCATTCGTATATTACTTACCGGATATGCCGATATGGCTGCTGTTATAGATGCCGTGAATAAAGGTAAAATATTCCATTACCTCACAAAACCATGGAACGAAGAAGAGCTTGATATTACTATCAACAGAGCTTTTGATGTTTACAAGCAAAAAATGGATGAAAGAGAAATGAATGATAAACTTAGTCTTTCGAATGAGCAGCTAGAGTTTCTTCTCAGGCAAAAGTTACTATCATAAACTATTCTGTTTTCGGCATTTTTCCTATTCCTACGAACTGTTTATGCCAATGTTCTTCATCCAGATTACTAATCATTACACCTGAAGAAGTAGATGAGTGAATAAAGTATTTATTGGCCAGGTACACGCCCACATGTGTAATACGTTTACCACGCTCTCTGAAGAATACCAAATCACCCTCTTCAGCACTATCTGCTTTTTTTTCCCTCTTACTGTTGTTGTATTGGTCCTGGGCGGTTCTCGTCAGTTCTATATGATACACCTCATCATATAGTTTTTGCGAAAAACCCGAACAATCGATACCGGCAATTGTTTGCCCTCCATATCTATAGTTTGTACCGTGCCATTTGTCTATAAACCGATATAGTTGTTTATTGCTAGTTACATTATGGTCCAGCCCTATCATTTCAGCATATTTATTACCTACAAGGTTATCTGAAACCAAATCAAAAGATACAGGTTCTGTCTTTTCTTCACGGGCAGCAGCTACAGGATTAGGCGCTACGTCCAATTCTGTTTTTTCAATTGTTTTTTGTTCTTCCTTTACGGTTATAGGGGTCGGGAGTCCTTTCTTTGTACTTATTGCATTTGTCTTCGCGGTAGTTTTATTATGCCCGTCCAGATAAATACCATTTATAAACTTAGGCTGACGTGAGTATTTACTGTTTGATGCCACTTTTTTACCCGTTTGGCAACTGGCAACCAAAAGTGTGACCATGAGGCATGCTGTACAGAAAGTAAATAGTTTTTTTATGGAATACATCAGCGTCATCTGCGCAAAAATACCTTTTACGAAGGTATATGACAAACCAACCGCCAAATAACTATAACTATTAATTATATTATAACACCATAAACGGGTATGATAGTAACGAATTGTTTACTTTAATCCACCCATATTTAATATTATCTTGAATTCAACAGGCGTTACCGAGCATACAGAAAGCCTGCTCAACTTTACCAGTTGCATATTGGCCAATGATGGCTCCTGCTTAATTGACGAAAGGGTTACCGGCACAGGCAGTGCCTTTACGGGTTTCAATTCTACTACTACCCAGTTAGTGTCTTCTGTTGTTGGGTCCTGATAAGCCTCTTTTACTACCTCCGCAATACCTACTATGGCAAGTCCTTCATTACTGTGATAAAAGAATACCTGATCACCCTTTGCCATTGCTCTGAGATTGTTTCGTGCAGCATAATTGCGCACACCATCCCAAAAGGTCTTTTTTTCTTTTACAAATTGCTCCCAGCTATACTTAAACGGCTCAGATTTTACTAACCAGTAGTTCATTTATCAGTAGTATTTATCAGAACAATTGTTTCAGTACATTATAAATAACCTGTGGTTTACCCAGTGTGTAGAAATGAAGCACACCCACCTTATTCTTCAGCAGATCTCTACACTGATGCAACAGCCATTCAGTACCCACCTGCTCACAATCAGCATCGGTCTTGGCTTTCATCATTTCAGTGTACAGTTCTACCGGTACTTCTACATTAAATACGCGTGGAATAGTATTCAGCTGCTTTTTGTTGGTCAGAGGCTTTAATCCCGGTATTATGGGTACGGTAACATTGTTTTCGCGACACTTTTTTTCATAATTGAAGAAATGCTCATTATTGAAAAACAATTGCGTGGTTACATAATGTGCTCCGAATTCAATCTTCCTTTTCAGATAATGAATATCAGTATCCATATTTGGCGACTCGAAATGTTTTTCCGGATAACCTGCTATACCTATACAAAAATCTGTTTTTGCACCATCAATTATATCCTCCTCCATATACTGGCCCTTGTTCAACGTCACTATCTGTTTCACAAGATCTTCTGCATATCTGTGTCCGTTAGGATGCGGATTGAAGAATTTTTCATTTGCAGCAGCATCGCCTCTGAGCGCCAATACATTTTTGATACCAAGAAAATCAAGGTCAATCAGTGCGTTTTCTGTTTCTTCTTTACTGAAACCTCCACAGATAAGATGCGGAATTGCTTCTACCTTGTATTTATTCATTAATGCAGCGCAAATACCTACAGTACCCGGACGTTTACGAATCTCTACACGCTCAAAATTGCCATCCGGACGTTTTTTGAAAACCTGCTCTGCTCGGTGATAGGTTACGTTTATAAATGCCGGATTGAACTCCATTAGTGGGTCCAGATGTTTATATATCGACTCTATACTCTTACCCTTGGTGGGGGGCAATATTTCGAAAGAAATAATGGTTTCTTTAGCCTCTGCCAGTAGTTGTGTTACTTTCATAATTATTTCGGTAAGGCAAAAATATAATTAAATACTGAATTAGGAACGAAAGATACTAATAACATAAGAATTGAGTTTTATAGATATTGCCCTGTATAATCTGCAAAATGGTCATTAACAAATTCAATCCTATCTTTGACATCAAATGATACGGATTGGAAAAATAGTGGCTACCCACGGTCTGAGTGGTACACTGATAATGACCCACATAGCCACCAACAATGAATGGCTGAAAAAAGGAAATGTGCTGATGGTAGAAATGCAGAAAGGTAGCTTTATACCCTACTTCGTTACCCAGTGCAAAGCAATAAATAGCGGGGAGTATCATGTAAATGTAGAAGATGTATCTACTCAGCAGGAAGCTAAAAGACTGGTTACTCGCCACGTATATGTAGCCGAAGAACTGCTCGAAGGCATGGCCCGTCAGTCGCCGCTATTGTGGATAGGTTTTACTGTATTGGATAAGCACTACGGAGACATCGGAAAAATAGAAGACGTAATGCAGACGGGCAAACAATGGATAGCGACACTGAATTACAACAACAGCGAAGTGCTGATACCGCTGGTAGATGCCACTATAGAATCGCTGGACCTGAAGGCCCGCGTCTTAAAAACAACTTTACCCGAAGGACTGCTGGAGGTATACCAAACACAAAAGTAAAACCAACAATAACAATGAGAGTAGATATTATTACTGTTTTGCCGGAATTGTTGGTGAGTCCTTTTAGCCATTCTATGATGAAAAGGGCAAAAGACCGTGGACTGCTGGAAATAATAACCCACAATTTGCGCGACTACACTCCATATAAGCAAGGACAGGTAGATGATTACCAGTTTGGGGGAGGAGCGGGTATGGTGATGATGCCTGAGCCACTTGCAATACTCATTGACAAACTAAAATCGGAACGCACTTACGATGAAGTTATCTACATGACACCCGACGGCACCCTCTTTGACCAGAAGACTGCCAATACCCTATCGCTAAGAGAAAACATAATAATTATCTGCGGGCACTACAAGGGAATTGACGACCGGATAAGACAACACTATGTGACTATGGAGATATCCATTGGCGACTATGTACTTAGCGGCGGCGAACTGGCAGCGGCAGTAGTGGTAGATGCAGTAGGCAGATTGCTTCCCGGCGTACTCAATGATGAAACATCGGCACTTTTCGACTCTTTTCAGGATGGATTGCTCGCACCGCCTGTATATACCCGGCCTGCCGATTTCCGAGGTTGGGAAGTACCGGAAATACTACTATGTGGCGACCCGAAAAAAATAGACGACTGGCGATATGAGCAATCGCTAAAAAGGACAAAAGAACGAAGACCAGGCCTGCTTGAATAAAGAATTTCAATTGTCTGAAACAAAAAAATACATTACCATGAAATACTACATAACCCTTTGCATCCTGGCATTATCTTTTGCTGCAACATCCTGCAAAAAGAAGATCACATCTCTACCCACCACTATGACGTTTGTGCTGGATAAAGATACGCTCTGGACTACCACCAATGTACAAACAGACAACAAAAACAACGGAACAGTGTACATAAACGCCATTAGCACTGACGGCAAAGAGAGTCTGGACATTACACTAACTGGCTATACGGGTGCAAAAAAGACATTTATAGTAGATTATAGAGGCACCGGTGGAAACATAAACGGAAACACAGGCATGTATAGGAGTGGCTCCGATGCTATAATGGCGCGTGCAGGAAAAATAGTTATCACATCTGTATCAGACGAACTAATCACAGGCACTTTCGACTTATTCTACCTTCAAACCAATTTCAAGGGTTCTTTTACTGCCCCTGCCAGGTAACCTCACTTGACAGCTACACTGAGCACTTTTTCACCTGACAGATACCCTTCCAGCTTGTCGTCTACAGCTACTGGACCTACCCCTGCCGGTGTACCCGTAAATATAAGATCACCTATATTCAGTGTAAAGAACTTAGAGCAATAAGCAATGATGTTATTTACCTTAAAAATCATGTCGCTTGTATTGCCGTTCTGTACAGCCTCACCATTTTTATCCAGCCTGAACGAAAGGTTATCAACATCAATGTCCTCTGTTAGTGGCACAAAAGTGCCTACCGCTGCAGAACCATCAAATGCCTTTGCTATTTCCCATGGCAACCCCTTTTTCTGCTGCTCCCGTTGCAGGTCGCGGGCCGTAAAGTCTATACCCAATGAAATAGCATCGTAGTATTTATGAGCAAATTTTTCCTGTATATACTTACCGTTACTGCTTATTTTCACCACCAGCTCGCATTCATAATGCAGATCGTCTGTGAACTCAGGGTAATACAACGGCTTGTGTGGCAGCAGTATTGCTGTTTTGGGCTTCATGAACAGTACCGGTTCCGTGGTCAAATCGTTTTTTAATTCTTTGGCATGATCGGCGTAATTTCGCCCTACACAGATTATTTTCATACTTTGGCATTCTATTATGAGTCGTGTAAAAATACTATTTCCTGATTACAATCCGCTGTATACAGCTACTATTCCAGTGCGCATAGGCGATATCAACTATGGCAACCATGTAGGTAATGACTCCCTGCTATCTGTGATACACGAAGCCCGTATGCAAATGCTGCGTGCCAGAGGCTACACTGAAATGAAGATTGCCGGCACCAGCATGATAATGGCTGATGTAATGATAGCGTACAAAGGAGAGGCATTCTATGGCGACACCTTGCTGGTAAAGATATATACCGGAGAAGTATCTGGCAGCACATTTACCTTTCTATACCATATTTCCACCGTTCGGGATGGATTTTCCAAAGACATTGCGCATGCCAAAACAGGCATGGTATGCTTTGATTATGATACCAGAAAGATAGGTACAATGACCACCGAATTATCCGACTTTCTGCTGCAAGGACAATAACATAATGGCAGAAAAATATACTACAATTTCGGCAGAGGGGCGGGGAGATTTTAGAGACAGGGGCAGCAAGTTTCTTGCATACGCCTACCCTATTGTATCATCTCAGGAAGTCAAAGAAAAACTACTGGCATTGAAAAAAGAACATCCTAAGGCGGTACATTATTGCTATGCATGGCGCATAGGCACAGACGGCACTCAACACCGCGCCAATGATGATGGCGAACCTGCAGGCAGTGCCGGAAAACCAATAATGGGACAGATAGACAGTTTGGAGCTTACCAATGTGCTGGTTGTGGTGGTGCGCTACTTTGGCGGCTCCCTGCTGGGCGTGCCTGGGCTCATCAATGCTTATAAGACTGCCACCGCACAGGCACTGGAAACTGTACCAAGAACTGAAAAATGGATAGAACAGCTTTACGAAATCAATTTTGACTACCCGGTAATGGGCGAGGTACTATATCTGCTGAAACAATGCGAAGCAACCATATACAAGCAAGAGCTGCAACTTTTCTGCACTGTTAATGCCGGCATACCATTAATCTATTGCAGGGAGTATGTACAACGGCTTACAGAGATAAGAGGTGTAGGTATAAAGCCGGTTTCCAGAGAGTAGTATTTGTGTCGCTTATGGTGCCAGCCTCGATCTGTCCCATCCGCCGGCACCGTTTAGCACAAACAGCAAGCGGTCGTGCATGCGGCTGCTGCGACCCTGCCAAAACTCTATACGCTGCGGTATTACTATATAACCACCCCAATGTGGAGGACGTGGAATGTCTATACCCGAAAACTCTTGCTCGTAGCGGGCATAATTGAGATCCAGTATATTCCTGTGAGGTATCTGGGTGCTTTGGGGAGAGGCCCATGCTCCTATCCGGCTGGCTGCCGGCCTCGATTGGAAATAGATATCGCTGTCAGATGCAGGCACTTTTTCAATCACACCCTCTATACGCACCTGCCTTTCCAGCTCCTTCCAGAAAAAGAGCAAAGACACCTGTGGGTTGGCAGCTATATCGCTACCTTTTGCACTATCATAATTGGTAAAAAAAACAAATCCCCTTTCGTCCAGGCCTTTTAGCAACACGATACGGGCATGAGGCCTGCCGGCAGCGTCGGCGGTAGCCAGTGTCATTGCATTTATCTCTGTGATTTGCGCCGCCTCTGCCTCTTTAAACCATTGAGTAAAAAAGACCAATGGATTATCACCAGCATGTGCTTCATCCAGCGCAGCTAGCATATAATCCATACGGATATCGGCAATATTGATTGGTGGCTCAGCCAAGGTCAGTTATTTGTCCTTATCGTCCGAAGTGCTGGTGTACTTAAAACTAACGTATAAAAACTCAATGGTCAATAGTATCAGAAACAAATAGGTAAGAGTAGGACCTACACTTTCATTTACGGTATCATAAAAAGCACTAAGAATCATTTGGTTCATGTTTGCTAAAATTTACGCTGCAAGTTACATTATAAAACCGGAAATCAAAAAGTAAAAGGCACTAAAAAACTACTATTCAGGCTTCAGAGATTCCTCCTTCGCTTTTGGTTGAAATAGCGGATTGTTTTTCGAAGTAGGAATAATGGCCCCTGCACTCAATATGAGTTCATAAGTTCCAAAACTCTGTTTTGCCCTGCCCTCATATACTTTCAGATTGCTGTAACGGGCATAATCTACTTTTTGCGCAAACTCCAGGTAAGCATATCGCATCACGGTGACCCGTAACGCCGTTTCAAGTCCTGTATTCCAGCCACCTATCTGAAAGCCCTTGTTATTCAGCAAACCAAAGAAACTATTCTCCACATGTGGAATTACCGGACCTATACCAGCCTTGCCGGTAAGGTCTACATAAAACTTCCTGTCGGGAGTAGTGTACAACCCTACCCTTTTCACAAGGTTGAACAACAGGAAATTAGCACCATTGTTGAGGTAGTAAAAAAAGCCATTCTGCTTACTGAACACTATGTTCGTATTCACAGATGTATTATTTAGCTTGCCTGTTAGATTCACTGTTTGCCCCTGTGTGATGATGTACTTGGTATGATCAAAATTGATTTCAAATGCCAGATCCTGTTTTTCGTTGAAATAGTATCCAAGCCGGTAGTTGTATTGCGGTATAGTAAAATCCTGATGCAACAACTTATAATCCCACCCGCGGTTATCGTGCGCCCTTACATCGTTTAGCTTAAAATCATTGCCTAGTGACGCCTGTTTTACACTTACTGTAGAGCGGGTATACCACTCAGTATTATAGCCCCAACTAAAGTATATTGAACCTGTTTTTTTTGGTTTTTCTGCAGACTGAGCAGAGAGCTTTATGATACTTACCAGAGACAACATCAAAACAAAAGACCAACGCAACGCCAAATTTCCGTATTTCATTAACCGTATTTATTATCGCCGCAAAGTTAACGTTATTGGTACTACATACACCATGATAATCATCAGGCTGAAATTGTTCTGTATTCCTGCCATTCAAACAATTGAATTATATTAGCACCATGGCTCGGGCAAAAAAGAAAAAGGTAGTAAACTCGACACTATTTTTGTTACTCATCATAGCTGCTATAGGGGCTATAGGTTTTTACATCATTTTCGGTCCTAATACCCGGGCATTTACTAAAGATGAGTATCTGTATGTGCATACCGATGCCACTTATGAACATGTATTAGAAACGCTGGAAAGCAGCGGCATGATAGCCGACATGAAGACCTTCGAACTGGTAGCCAAAGCCCTGAAACTGCCCGAAAATATACATGCCGGCAGATACAAGATAAAGAAAGGCATGAGCAATTACTCTATTGCCCGTATGTTGCGGTCGGGCAAGCAGGCTCCTGTAAAACTGGTAATCAACCGACTGCGTACCAAAACAGATTTTGTGAGACTACTGGCTACTAACCTCGAAGCGGATTCCACTGATCTGTGGCGGCTGCTGGGCGATGCGGCATTCCTGTCTGAATTTGGGGTAGATACCGGCACCGTAATGGCTTTGATCATACCGGATACCTACGAATTTTTCTGGAATACACCCGCCGAAAAAGCGCTACGCAAAATACAGAAAAACCATGCGCGCTTCTGGAACAAAGAACGGGTAAAAAAGGCAACTGCTCATGGGCTCACACCCGTAAAAGTGGTGATAATTGCCTCGATAGTAGATGAAGAAACGAACATGACGGGCGATAAACCCAAAATAGCAAGTGTGTACCTCAACAGATTAAGGATAGGGATGCCCCTGCAAGCAGACCCTACTGTGAAATTTGCAATCGGTGACTTTGGAATAAGAAGAATAACAGGTGCTATGCTAAAATATGACTCGCCCTACAATACCTATATGTATCCCGGCTTACCACCAGGTCCCATCTGCACTCCCTCTCTCAGCTCTGTAAATGCAGTACTGGATGCTCCTAAAACATCCTACTTATACTTCTGCGCCAAGGCTGATTTCAGCGGATACTCCGCATTTGCCAGCACGTTTGAGGAGCAAATACGAAACGCAAATGCTTACCGCAAAGCACTGGATGCAAGAGGAATACATTAAAAACGTTTATTATTGGCATTTTACAGTCAGCAGCATACAATGGCTGTAACAAGAAGTTCTTTACAGCTTTGCACTCTGTATACGCAGCACTTTTCGGTTTTTCTTTTGCACCCTCATTTTTTCGGGTATTAGTTTCAGTATCTCGTCCATCAGGCTTTGCAATACACTGTCTTTCACAAAATAGCTGCTGGTTACCAGACTTATCTCACGTACCGGCTCAGGTAATTCAAAATAACGGATGTGCTCTATTTGGTCTTCGTTGAACTCAAGGGTAGCAAGCTCAGGCAAGATAGCCATACCTCCGTTTTTCTCTACCATCTTCCTCAGTGTTTCCACATTGCTCGACTCGTAGCGATAGGGGCGCTCAGACTGTAGTTTTTGTATCTGGTCGCTGCAAAGATTTATTATCTGGTTGCGCATACAATGCCCTTCATTGAGCAGCCATATACGATCCAGAGAAATATCTTCAGGTAAAATCATACGCTTTTTCAATGCCTCTTCTCCTTCGCTGAAATAGCCCACAAATGGCTCATAAAACAAAGGATATTCTTTTATACCCGACTCCTCTAGCGGAGTGCTGAGCAATGCTGCATCTATTTCATTGTTTCGCAGTGCCGTAATGATACGGTTTGTTTCCATCTCCTGCACCACCAGTTTCATATTTGGGAAAGCCTTGGAGTAGTTTTCGAGCAGGGAGGGCAAAATATTGGGTGCAACGGTAGGTATAGCTGCAAACCTGAAAGTTCCGGACAATGTCTGCTGCTGCATCTGTATGAGCTCATGCACCCGCTCACACTCTGCCAGAGCAGTCTGTGCCTGCTTCACTATTATTGCGCCCATGTCGGTAACAGCTATGGGGTGTTTGTTTCGGTCAAAAATCTTTACACCCAGCTCATCTTCCAGCTTCTGTATCTGCATACTTAGCGTGGGCTGTGTTACAAAACATTTCTCTGCAGCGGCTACAAAACTTCTATAGGTGGCTACGGCTACTACATATTCTAATTGTGTGATGGTCATAAGTGAAGGAATAAGACTGCAAACATACAATTAAAAAATGATATAGTCAAAATCTATAGGATTCTAACGTTGTTTTATTGTTAAAAATTAATGGCATAAAATTTCACCATATAATTTATCGATAAAAATTGGCTTCATACCCGCAGACCACAAATGCCTTTTTACGGGTTCATGTTGCCCAATATCACTTAGTGGCGGCGCCGGTAGCCATATAGTATCGTAAAAATGATTTGGCTCACTAAGCTTAAATAAAGCAGAAACACCCAACTGAACCGGCAGTACACCGATTAAAAAAACGATGTACGGATTCAACCTGTGCCGAAGCTGATGCCAGGCAACGTTTTGCTGACTCCCTATCAAGACTATATTATACTGGTCGGGTGTCAGCTTACATGCCTCCAGCATTTTTATCAGCTGCTCCTGCTCTTCATTGCTGTGGGTTACTGCTAGTACCAATACTGGCTTGGGAGGCATACCATCAATCAACGCAGAAATATCCTGCCATAAAATGTCATGTTCCCTACCTACAATCTTTGAATTGATAAGATGCATATTGTTCTGTCCGTTGGTCTTATTGGTGTTCCTGAAAAGTAGTAAGTTAATGGTTTTCTAAAACTGCTGTAACGCCCGTATTGGGATAAATTCCTCAAAAAAAGTTGTTTCTTTGTACAAAAGTAAGGAAGGATGGCTACATAGCTTCCTTAACATTTTCACACAAATATTAAATAGTTCATTATGAGTGTAGTATCAAAGGACATTAAGGTGAATAAAATAAGCGAAAGCCGGATAGACGAAGTGGATATGGCTAATATCCAGTTCGGTAAAAACTACTCAGACCACATGCTGGTAGCTTATTACGAAAACGGTGCATGGCAGCAACCACAAATCATGCCATACAACAATTTATCACTCAGTCCTGCTACTACTTTTATGCACTATG
Organism: Taibaiella sp.; assembly: GCA_021740995.1. GTDB lineage: Bacteria > Bacteroidota > Bacteroidia > Chitinophagales > Chitinophagaceae > Nemorincola. Next base: position 10,972 of record JAIOYR010000039.1, on the reverse strand, counting down.
GTCAGGCAATCTTTGAAGGTATTAAGGCATACAAAACCGCTGATGGTGAACCAATAATATTCAGACCTCGCGACAACTGGAAACGCATGAACCGCTCTGCTGAGCGTATGGCAATGCCGCATATCACCGAAGAAATTTTTATAGATGGCCTGCGAGAGCTGGTAAATCTGGACCGAAACTGGATCCCCACCTCCGAAGACACTTCGCTCTATATACGCCCCTTTATGCTGGCTATAGATGAGTTTATAGGTGTGCGCCCCGCCGAGAAATTCATGTTTATTATCATTACCAGCCCTGCTGGCCCTTACTACAATAAGCCGGTTTCTATCTATGTACAAGACCAATATGTAAGAGCGTTCCCCGGTGGCATAGGTTTCACCAAAGCCGCCGGCAACTATGGTATGAGCATGTACCCTACCATGAAGATAAAAGAAATGGGCTATGACCAGATATTGTGGACCGATGGTTTTGAACACAAGTATGTTCAGGAAATTGGCACCATGAATGTATTCTTTGTCATTGGCGACACCGTAGTTACCCCCCCCATCACAGAAGACACCATACTGGCAGGGGTAACAAGAGACAGTGTTATCACCTTACTCAAAGAAAAAGGAATAACGGTCGAGGAGCGTCCTATTACTATAGGAGAACTGCAAACTGCTTCCCACGAAGGCCGCCTAAAGGAAGCCTTCGGTACCGGCACGGCAGCGTCTATTGCTCCTATATATGCACTCACCTACCACGACGACAAAATGCTGCTACCACCTATAGAAACATGGGATGTTGCCAACTGGCTGAAGCAAGAGCTCGCCGATATACGCTATGGCCGCAAAGCAGACACACACAACTGGATGGTAACTGTTTAGAATAAAATAAAATCATAAAACCAAAAAGGATGGATGTAGCTGATACATCTATCCTTTTTTATTTCTTACAAATGCTGAAAATAGTTGCATAAATTACATGACATGTGTAAAGGTCGCGGGTAGAAAATAAGGGAATTCCCCGCCTTTTTTCAGGAGAGCCTGTCCCGCATTTTTCAGCGGGAGGATGCTGTAAAAAAGCGAAGTCTTTTTTACAGCCGGCCTGTCTGCCGATAGGTAGAGGTGGTAAAGCTACGGGTAAGTAATAATCCTTGACATTATCAGTCCCGCCGAAAAAGAGCAGGCCTGCTTGCCGGCATTGCAAAACAATATTGATAATTTTACAGCTTAAAAATTCTCCTTGCTTCAAATAGAAAAAAATACAGCACTCATCAAAGCCGAGGCATTGCGACTTGGCTTCAGCTCCTGTGGCATAGCCCTGGCTGAACCGCTCGATGATGATGCCCGACGATTGGAGAAATGGCTTAATAAAGGTCATCACGGAGGTATGCAATACATGGAAAACCACTTCGACCTGCGGGTAGACCCACGCAAGCTGGTGCCCGGCGCCCGGTCGGTTATTACATTATTGCTCAACTATTACCCCGCTGAGCAGCAGGTGCCGAACGCCCCCAAAATTGCAAAGTATGCCTATGGCACAGATTACCACTTTGTCATCAGAGAAAAACTAAATAAACTACTTGCCTTCATCACCACCAATATAGGCGCTGTAGACGGGCGCGGATTTGTAGATAGCGCACCGGTGCTGGAGCGTAGCTGGGCGGTGCGCAGCGGCCTGGGCTGGATAGGCAAAAACGGCAACATGCTCACTCGCAGCTCCGGCTCTTTTTTCTTTATAGCTACCCTTATCAGCGATCTTCACCTGGTAGCAGATGCACCATTCACTACCAACCATTGCGGCACCTGCACCCGTTGTGTGGATGAATGCCCCACACAGGCTATCGTATCGCCGGCAGAGGTAGATGGCAGCAAATGTATCTCCTACCTCACCATAGAGCTCAAAGACGCACTGATACCCACCGAAATGCACAGCAAAATGGAGGGCTGGATGTTTGGCTGCGATATATGCCAGGATGTATGCCCCTGGAACCGCTTTTCCAAACCACATAATGAGCCCAATTTCACACCTATACCCGAAGTGCTCAACCTATCGCTGATGGAATGGGAGCAAATGACAGAAGAGGCTTTTAATAAAGTATTCAAAAACTCACCCTTGAAGCGGGCTAAATGGAAAGGAATACAAAGGAACATAAAGGCAATAAAACCAATCTCATTAATTTAAGTAAGCCCGGAGGGCTTGAATTATGAATAGCCGCCGGTGAAACCGGCGGAATAAAAATAGAAAACACCAACCCGTAAAGGGTTGAATAAGGGATCGGAATATGAGAAATCCTTAAGTTTATGACATTGGCAATAAAACTATAAACCACAAATGATAACCAATACCAACCGATATTTCATTATCAACAAACCTTACGATATGGTATCACAGTTTGTGAACCGTGGATCGGCGGGTAAGCATGTGCGTCTGCTTGGCGAACTTGACTTCGATTTTCCCGAGGGCATACATGCCGTAGGCAGGCTCGACAGTCACTCCGAAGGATTGCTGATACTCACTACCAACAAACGAGTAACCAGGCTGCTCTTTCAGGGAAAGACACCCCACAAACGCATCTATCTGGTAAGGGTAAAAAACGTAGTGAGCCCAGAGAGTCTGGAGAAGCTGCAAACAGGTGTATCAATAATTGTAAAAGAAGGCGCAACATACATTACCCCACCCTGCGAGGTATCTATTATTGAAAATCCGCAAAATCTATTTCCTCACCAGCTCGAATTCAGAAGTTATGCCCTGCACACCTGGCTGTCTATCTCTTTGTACGAAGGCAAGTTCCATCAGGTACGCAAGATGGTTTCAGCTATCAATCACCCCTGTAAGCGGCTTATAAGGCTATCCATAGAAGATCTGGAGCTCGGCACACTGGAGCCCGGCAAGGTGCTGGAAATAGAAGAAGAACGTTTTTTTAGACTATTAAAAATAGATGACTGGGCGGGTTAGATGTATTACTGAACCGTTGCGCCTTGATGTTCCCCATGTTCGGCTTAGGTTGTACCTAAGGCGGTCACGGCAGCCAGTTTCCGACCAGCGAAAAAACACACAAAGACCGTTCGCCAGAGCCTGCCCTGAGCATTTGTCGAAGGGTATTCACTTTAATCCAGCCTGATGAAAGTACTACCCTGCACATATTCATTTGTCGATTTTACCTGATCTTCCTTAATTGTGACAAAAAGGATCAAAATCCACTCTTTACATTTTGGATTTTTTTCTTCTCATCAAAGAAATTGAGACACTAACACCGCTGCACCAATTCCAATTGTGGTAGCAACAAGGTAAACAAGAAATCGATAAAAAGGATATTTTGCGAAATACTCCCTACGTTGTTCGGTGTTCATCATATGTTGCATAATTTTAGAACACAAAGTAGCTACTTTTATTAATATACTACAATAGAATTACTTGGCAATTGAATCCATGTTCGGCTTAGGTTGTACCTAAGGCGGTCACGGTAGCCGGTTTCCGACCGGCGAATAGGCGCACAAATTTGGTATTACCTATAACAACCTTACAAATCCTGAAATCTCATAACCCCTGATTCAGACACCCTACACACAATAGTCACACCTTTCAGAACTAACTGACATTTCAGGTCTATGAGCTGGTCTGTAAGTTCAATGTAATAGCCATCACATTTATCTACAATAAATTACTCATGACTATAAAAATTATTCCCCTGACACTAAATACTTTTTAAATAGCGATTATAATTGTGAACCAATAGTTAACAAAATAGCGAAAAGATTGTTAACCAGAAGACTACAATACTATCTATCTTTACAATATGGAACAAATGGAACAATACAATGAAATTATAGAGAGACTAAACAAAGGAATGAAATTCGGTCTTTTTGAGAATGGCATGAAATGCTATTTTCAGGATGGCACACAAATAAAGTATAACGACCTATGGCGCGCCATAAAAATACAAATGAACCTGGAAAGTGCCAACAAGCCACTATCCCAGCTTTGCCCCGACACCTATGTAGGAACCTATTCCTACAAGTATTCGAAACATGACTGGAAGAAAACCAGCACCATAGCTAGCAGATAGCCTGTAATAAGTGTGTCTGCCATCATTGCTATACCATACCACATTGGCATAAGTAGGTATCTTTCGCTGTCATTCTAGCAACTTGGTTGATTTTGGCACACATTTTGTGGCATATAGTATATACTAGTTGCTTGCGACAACTACATCCGGCCATTTATTTTCAGCGCTCACCATCAATTTACATCATATTTATTTAATATTAAAATATTTACGCGCGTAAAGGTGCGCAACTATTGCGCAAAAAGCAGCAACCTATAGACAAATCAACCAATTGATAATCAATTATTTAAACCTGAAAAGCCTTGGCAAAAAGTGCGCAATTTCTAAGAAACCAAGCAATTACAAAACAAAATGACTGTAAACAAAAATCAGGATTATTTACCCAAAATGTAAACCCACTTCAGGATGAGGCAAAAAAAAGGTGGGAGAAAGAAGTGGGAGATTTTCGGGAGATTTTGCAGGCATTTTCCCCTCAAAGCTAAGAATCAACAATCTGATTTTCAGCTACTTACACCATTAGGAAACGTGGAGTTTTTTTAAAAATTTTTGATGGGAGTTTTTGATGACCCTATTGGAAACAGATAACACAATAAATCTGACTATCGAAACGATCTATGCCTGTATACCAAGTTTATTAAGGATTATTAAAGAAATTATGCTAATATTTGTAATAGGAAAAAAGATAAAACACATACAAAATCTCCACTACTATGAATAACGAAAAACAGCAAAACCGTAGGCTTACCTCAGCATCGGGCAAGCCATACGCCGAAGATGAAAACAGCATGAGCGCAGGAGCCAGAGGGCCATTGCTACTGCAAGACTTCATCCTGCACGAAAAAATGGCACACTTCAACCGGGAGCGAATTCCTGAAAGAGTAGTTCATGCCAAAGGCACCGGTGCATTTGGCACGTTTACCGTCACACACGATATATCAAAATACACCAGGGCGAAAATATTTAACAAAATAGGCAAGCAGACAAAGATGTTTGCCCGCTTCAGCACCGTAGGTGGCGAGAACGGCAGCGCTGATACCGAAAGAGACCCACGAGGTTTTGCACTCAAATTCTACACCGAAGACGGCAACTGGGACTTGGTAGGCAACAACACACCGGTATTCTTTATCAAAGACCCAAAAAAATTTGGCGACTTTATACATACCCAGAAAAGAGACCCGAGAACAAACTGCAAAAGCCCCACTATGATGTGGGATTACTGGAGCCTGAACCCCGAAAGCCTGCACCAGGTAATGATACTCATGAGCGACAGAGGCACCCCCATGGGCCACAGGCACATGGATGGGTTCGGCTCTCATACCTTCTCTATGATAAATGCAGACAATGAAAAAGTGTGGGTAAAGTTTCACTTCAAAAACATGCAGGGTATTAAAAACTTCACAAATGATGAAGCTGCTGACATGAAGAGCAAGGACCCCGACTATGCGCAGCGGGATATGGTAACTGCTATTGACAAAAAGGACTTCCCTAAGTGGGAAATGAAAATACAGGTAATGACACCTGAACAGGCTGAAGCATTTCCATACAACCCCTTCGATCTGACAAAGGTATGGCCACATGCCGATTTTCCGCTAATAGATGTAGGCACTATGGAGCTGAACCAAATACCCAAAAACTACTTCGCCGATGTAGAACAATCAGCTTTTGCACCTGCACATGTAGTAGATGGTATCTCTTACTCTCCCGACAAAATGCTTCAGGGAAGGCTACTCTCCTACCCCGATGCACACAGGTACAGGCTGGGCGTAAACTATGAGCAAATACCAGTAAATAAATGCCCCTATATGGTAGCCAATTATGAGCGCGATGGCACCATGAACATAGATGGTAATGGCGAGGACAATCCCAACTACTTCCCAAATAGCTTTGACGATATATACACAGACAACAGCTACAAAGAGCCTTCAATGTTTCTGGACAGTAATATTGCAGACTGGTATGACCGCAACGGGCCAAACGATAACGACCATTATACACAACCCGGACTATTGTTTACCAAAGCTATGAACGACTACGACCGTCACAATCTGGTATCCAATATAGTAGGCGCTATGAGTGGTATCACCGGCGAGAAAAGAGACCTGATTATCAACAGACAACTCTGTCATTTTTTCCGTGCCAATGTACAACTGGGTATAGCTGTAGCAAAAGGTCTCGGGGTTGATGTAGAATCAGTAATGAATAATATGCAACACTAATTAACAATAGATTTATTTTGCCGGTATCATTTCTTTTATCACCTTTGCATCGTGAACATAACAAAACATACTTGCTGTAGTTTTTCCCCTTTCCGCTGAACGGAGATGCACTAAAGCATTTATATAAATCCTTCAGCTCGTCTGAAGGATTTTTTAGTTTAAATACCATTGTATACCAATGATTCTTAACGCACATAAACATACTACCTGTTGCTGCATCAGCTCTTTAGCCCGATGTTGAGGTTGCCATATTTTGTTTTATACGCTGGCCCCGCAACATCCGTTGACGGGGCCTTTATTTTTCTATCATTTTCTAAAAAGCAATCCAATGACAAACGACCAAATCAACAGCACACTATACGTTAGCAAAGAGACGATAAACGAAGCCGGTGTGCTATCGACCTGCAAAATACTGGATGAGATTACCCGCATAAATGACGATGCCATTGTTAGGGCATTTGGCAACTTCAATCTATCCTGCATTTCTGTGGCCCACTACCATATTGACATTCTACGGTCTGCACAGCTAGGCGATACACTTAAAATTGAGTCTCAATACACCGTTCTGCAAAATGGCATGTTGCAGGTAAAAATTGCCATGAATAAATCAATAAAACGTAAGCCAGTACCGGTTCTTTCAGGGAACTTTACGTTCATCAGCAGTCTATAAAACACGTTTCATTCATCGACCAAACAAACAACTATGTCTATACAATACATTCTCGAGTTGTCCGGCACCGGATTCTTTGCATTGTCAGGTGCACTTGCTGCCAACGAAAAATCCAAACCAGACTGGTTTGGAGTAACCTTTATTGGTTTCATTACATCTATAGGTGGCGGCAGCATACGCGATATGCTGCTAGGCAGCTACCCACTCTCCTGGGTAGCAGATATCAACCGCATGTATATTATCATTTCGGCCATCGTGTTTTCAAGCGTTTTTTATAACCTTTTGAAAAAACAGCGAAAACTATTTTTCATATTTGACAGTCTGGGTATAGCAATGTTCACCATTCTTGGAACAGAGAAGGCACTTCTGTTTCATGTAAACCCAATAATAGCGGCAATTATGGGAATGTTCACGGCAATAATGGGAGGCGTAATGCGTGATGTTCTTACAAATGAGATACCTGTTGTCTTCAGAAAAGAAATATATGCTACTGCTTGTCTGGCAGGTGCTGCGTTCTATATGATGTTAAATGCGCTGCATATCAACAGAGAAATTTGTCTTATATTTTCCGTTTTGGTAATAATAGCAATTAGAATTGTAGCTGTAAAATACAATTTATCCTTACCTCAATTCAAAAGAGATGAATAAAAATTAATGATAAAAATCATAAATTTCAGTGCACATACTTTACAAAAACCAGTCTTTTTATCAAAAAATTCATTTACTTTATACTCCCATTTTAGCGAATGTATAAATACCTACTATACATATCATTTTTTCTACCGATTACAAGTGCATCTGCGCAGCGGGCAACCGATACCTTCAAGCTCTACTTTGACCTGAATGTGCCTACACTTAATACAAAAATGGAGAAAAAAATTGACCTCCTGATTTACAATGATAAAATACTGACAGGCAGTAGTGTAACCATTGTAGGCTATGCAGACTATTTGGGCTCAGAGGGCTACAATAAGGCTCTATCGATGAGTAGAGCAGAAAATGTAAAGAATTATCTGATAAAGTATGGTATAAAAGAAAAGGACATCACGTTATGTATAGGCAAGGGAAAAATAGATAGGGAAGGACTCACCGACAGAGGTGGCTACCCTACCGACAGACGGGTAGACATAGTGATGAACAACAGCACCGGAAAAAAAACACATACAGGAAAAAAGCCAACAAAAGACACCAACAGAAAAGTAGAAATAACCAATATTGAGGACATTAAGAACCTGCGGGCAGGTACTGTATTCAAGCTCAAAAATGTTTACTTCCCTGCCGACCGGCATGTGATGAAGCCTGAATCGCATGAAACCTTGGAGAAACTCTATGATGTATTGAAAGCAAACCCAAAACTGAAAATAAGCATAGAAGGCCACGTTTGCTGCATCAGGGATGCGCCTGATGCACTGGACATTGACACTTATGAACCATACCTATCTGTAAACAGAGCTAAAGCTATCTACAAGTTTCTGGTAGGCAGGGGTATAGATGAATCCAGGCTCACATATGCAGGTTACGGCAGGCGCAGACCTGTTATAGACATAGAGCAAAGTGAAGAAGATGCTGAAAAAAACAGACGTGTGGAGATAAGGATAACTGAAAACAACCGATAGAGCGCCTATCCGGGTATTCCCTGAAAAGTAACTCTACCAGCGAGCCAGCTCTCTTTCAGTGGCACCAGCCATTGTTCCAGTAATTCTTTTTTGTCTGTAACTATATTGTTGAACAGCAGTGTATCTTCGTTAATATACCCTTTTTCTATAGCATATTGCACCTGTGTGAATGGCAACATTTCCGCATTACCCTTTACAAGAAATGTAATCATCATGCGGTCAAAGAAATTAACACTATACTGCCTTTCCAGACTCTTGATTACTCTTACAGAACTATCGGTACTACAGCCACTAACAGATTCATCGCTTTCATCGGCGATGACCACTATAAACTGACGAAAGAGCAAACCAGCCCAGCCTTTGACAGGGGCACCATGAGTTTGCCATTGAGAATAGAACTGATACAATTGTTCATTGACCTCAGCCGCCTCTTTTTCAATAAATGCCCTGCTGCATTGGTATACCCATACACGGGAACTGTCCGGAAAACCAGTAGGTAACAAATCTGCAAGTTGCTGTGTAAACATGGTGCAAAGGTAAGAAAGGCTGTAAACAATTCAATAGAATCAAGCTATTGCATCCTGATAATATTGAGACCGATCGTACATTCAAGACATCGTTTTTTGCTGCAGTAGTTATTATAGAGTTGTAACAAAGCCTGCGATTGTGCTGCATTTGCAGCCGGCCAGTTATTTTCTTCCCACAATCGGGTTATAACATTTTCTTCAGCAGGTACATTTTCAAGCAGTAGTAATGCCAGCTCTTGAAGTATAGATGTATCCTGCCTGGCAGCGTACAGAAATTGAATGGGGGCTATAGTATTTATAATGATATTTTCAATAGATGATTTACCTAAAGTTTTGGGCGACTTTTGCTCCTGTAACACATCAAAACGGAAATGAGTATCCCAATAACTGCTTGCTTTCACCTCAAGCAAAGGAGTGATTTCCTTTACAGAGTGGGTTTCGATAATCTGTGAAAAAAGATGCAACGACTTATGAACCAATGCAGCAAACTGAGCTATGCGAACTGATGGAAAATTCACAGGTCTCATTCTTAAAAATTTCCAAAGTCCCTCAGGTATTTGCCTAAGCTTATACTTTTTTTTCAGATATTCATATTCTCTTTGCAGCTCTCTGGGGTAGTCATCAATAAAATCTCCATTGAGCATCCCCGCCTGCCCGAAAAACAAAGCTTCTAATTGCAAAAGATTGTCTTTGTGCCTTGTGGGTATATTTAGTTGCAGTGACTGTGCTAGCATTAGGAATGGTGCAGCATTTGTTTTAAATCCGAAATTAGCAGCCATACGCCAATAAAGCAGATTTCGCCAGTCTTCCGCAGAATTTTCGAGCAAAACATTCCAGTCAGATAGTTTTTGTTCCCATCGTTCCGCAAGCAGCCTGCTTAGCCAGCTTTCTTTAGTAATATCTTTTACAAAAGTATGCTGACCTGCACAAGGCAACTTATTGGTCGTCTTAATTAGTCGTGCATAAGTTTCCATTATTTTTTCGGAAATATGGTTTTTCAATACGATAGTAGGCGTATTAGCTGCCACTTCAGCTACATCGTTTTCGAATACAGCATGCAATATCAGATTTTGATATGCGGTATCATTCTGGTGCCCATGTCTTAACCAGTCGCTACTTCTGTTGTGTAGCTCTACATTACCTACAAGTATCGTCTGACCGACTTTTACTTTTGCTTCCAAAAAATCGGGGCCAGCATCTCTGTTTATTCTTCCGCTGTATATTATTATAACAGGCTCACCAGCTACTGTTTGTAAGCCCGCAGGATTATAAAGACTGTGTTGCCAAATAAACTGAAGTAGCGCCTCGTTCATCGATTGTTATTGTCTATTAAAACTTCCTGTTAAAGTAACAAAAAATGAATCAGGTAAAGCACATGAATATATAAATAATACAAGCAGTCACTAGCAAGAAATTGAAAAAGAAAGTAATCTTATTGGTTTGTACATAGAAGTTCTTTTCCTTTTTAGAAGGTGAGTTAGAAATTAGACTTTGACTATACAACCTGAAATTCTTGTAATGCACAGGCTTGCTGTTGTGTTTTTGCTTGTATATGTATAAATGAATTCTAATTACAATAATATACAATAGATATAGTACTAAAAATGTAAGAAAACTCAGTGATATGAAATCATGACTGAGCTGATTAAGGTATTTAGATAGCATGTAGGTGTTGTTTTATATACCCTGTATTTACAAACCCTGAAAATAGTATATACAGAATACAATATTAACTTCAAAATATTACATGACTGCATATTCTACTACATTTATATTAATTAAATTTTCACAAATTATAATTAGTTAATAGAATATTGTCTAGAAAATAAACCCAACTTATATTGCCCGGAAACCATATTATGGGCAAATTGGTGTAAGCTAAGAGTCCCGTT